>NZ_JBPMLP010000012.1:0-21197 GCF_054026695.1 Thermosulfuriphilus sp. | reverse complement strand
AATAGCGCTGGCGTTGGACACCCCATTCTACCTAATTGTGTGACCCCTAGTTCTTTCCAGCAACTTCCTAAAAGGCAAGGCTTTTCCTCTTCTTTTGCAGCGAAGGCCATATTTGTTAGGAATAAATATGAGATAAACACCAAAAATAAACCCCAAAAATGTTTCTTAGGGTACTTCACGTTCCCCTCCTTATAGAGAAAATTTTAACAAAGTTATGATTAGTTATATTGCATTGTTTTTCTAAAAAAGGGGATAAGAAATTTAGAAATAATTGTCAAGAAAAAGAAAACAAACAATTTCCACCTTTCGGTGATAACTATCGGCTTTATTAATGTATTGGGTCTAAGTTTACTTGGCCTCACCAGAGGCAAGTTTGAGCTCCAGCTCAAGGCTTTGCCTTCTTAGTTTCCTTGTCTTCCTGACGACACAAAACCCCTTGAGCGATGGTGGGGGTACCTGCAAAAGATAGCCCGTCGGGAGTATCCTGCCGAATTACTTCCTGCTTACCTGCGCGAGATTTATCTAGCCAGCGGTAAGTAGTGCAATTTGTCGCCGCTTTCGTTCAAATGACAAATAAAAGTAATTGGGTCTAGGGTGGTCCTGCTTAGGTCTGATGGGGAGAGAATTCTAGAGAAGGGATTTCTGGGGATCGGGCTGGAGCCGGCGAGGGGACTTGAACCCCTAACCTGCTGATTACAAGTCAGCCGCTCTGCCAATTGAGCTACACCGGCCCTTATTTAACAAAAATGGCGGAGAGGGTGGGATTCGAACCCACGGTACCCCTCTCGGGGTACACTCGCTTAGCAGGCGAGCACCTTCGGCCACTCGGTCACCTCTCCGCAGAAGATTCTAGTTTTGGCGGCCTGGCGGAGGGGGAGGGATTCGAACCCCCGTCCCGCAGGTGTGCGGGAAGCGGTTTTCAAGACCGCCGCCTTCGTCCGCTCGGCCACCCCTCCCTAACTGATAAAGAACCGGTCTTTAAAATAGCGTCCCTTAAGCGCTTGTGCAACTTTAAGAAGGGCTTCTTTATGAGCTCTCTGTTTGCTGGTAGACTCATCGTCAGCTCTCAAAAAGTTTTTTAAAAGGGGAGGAGTAGAAAGATGGCCTTGAAACTTCTCATTCATGTAGCTGAGGATACCCGTTGGGAGGTAGCGGTGGTCAATGCCATTAATTTTTTAAAAAGTCTTAAAGATGGGGAAGAGGGAGAATTGGTGATGGTGGCCAACGCCAATGCGGTTACTAGGTGTGTTCAGTGTGAGCCGGAGCTCTTTAAAAATATCCGTCAGGTGGTCCTTGACGGAGGAAACATCTTCGTCTGCGAGAATGCTCTCCGCAAATTCGGTATTCCCAGGGACCGGCTTCCTGAGGTCTTCAAGACCGTTCCCGCTGGCATCAGGGCCTTAGTAGAGTTTCAACAACAGGGCTACTACTACGTAAGGCCCTAATGTACTCAAATCTTAAGCTTTCAAGGCTCCTAGGGGGCCTGAATTGGCCATTTAAAAAATTATAAGGAGGGAAGGGATGACCGCCCAGGAATATTATGAAGAAGGGGCCTGGCTTTTAGTCCAGCAGAAATTCGAGGAAAGCATTGATTATCTCACCAGGGCCATTGAGGCCGATCCGGCCTTGGCCAAGGCTTATCATGCCCGGGGAGCTGCCTATTTTAGGACTGGCCAAGATGAGGCTGCCTTGGCTGACTTTGAAAAGGCCCTCGAGTTTGAGCCAGAAAATCCCCGCCTTTATTACAGCATTGGTCTAATATATTTTCGGCGGAAGGATTATGAAAGGGCCCTTGAATATTTCAATACGGCCCTCAAGCATGATTCCCTTTATGCTCCGGCCTATCTGGCCAAAGGCCAGGTCTTTGAGGCCCTGGGTGAAGAGGCGGCGGCGGATATTGAATACGAAAAAGCGGCTGCGGCCAAAAGAGAGCAGATTAAAGCCAGCCGGATCGTCGATTTTTAAAGGCCCTTTTCGCTTTATCCTCCCGGGTTATCCTATGGTCAAGACGGCCCTCTATCTTGATTGTTTCTCGGGCATAAGTGGAGACATGTTTGTGGGGGCTCTTTTGGATCTTGGTGCCCCCCAGGATCGGATATTTGGCCATCTAAAGGCCGCTTTGCCTGAGCTTGGTCTTTCTTCTCCGAAAATAAAGAAGGGAGCCATAATAGCCCGGGGCTTTGAAGTCTCTGTAAAGGAGACTAGTTCTTGCCGACCTCTGTCCAAGGTTCTTGACCTTCTCGAGAAGATTCCCTTGTCTTCATGGGTAAAGGACAGGGCCCGGGAGATCTTTAAGATCATCGGTCAAGCCGAGGCCAAGATCCATGGCTGCCGGCTTGATGAGGTCTGTCTTCACGAGCTTGGAGCCGAGGACAGTATCGCCGATGTTCTGGCGGTCTTGTTGGCTCTGGAGTCCTTGGGCCGACCAGAGATAATCTCTTCCCCTCTTCCGCTGGGAAGGGGATTTATCCTTACCTCTCATGGACGGCTTCCTCTACCGGCTCCGGCTACTCTAGAGATCCTCAAGGGCACTCCCACATTAGGTGAAGAAGTTTCCTTTGAGTTTGTCACTCCCACCGGCGCGGCCCTGGTTAAGGCCTTAGCTAGCGACTTTGGACCACCGCCTACGGGAATTCCCTTGGCCGTTGGCTATGGGGCTGGCAATAAAGAGCTATCCGACCGCCCTAATATCTTAAGAGCGGTACTTTATCGTCTGGAGGCCGAGGCCTCGTCTCAGAAGGTGGCTGTCTTGGAGGCCAATATTGATGATGTCAGCCCTCAAGTCTATGGGTTCCTTATGGAGAAGCTCTTTTCCCTGGGGGCCCTGGATGTTTGTCTTATTCCGGCCCAAATGAAAAAGAACCGTCCCGGTCTAATCCTTAAAGTTATTGCCCCTCCCGGGGCCCTTTATGATCTGGCCCAGGTGATCCTCTCCGAGACAACGACCATTGGTCTTCGCTACTCTTTTCTCCAGAGGCTCACTCTTCCGCGAAGACAGCTCCAGATAAAGACTCCTTGGGGAATAATCAGAGCCAAGGAGATCCTTCTCCCTCAAGGCGGCCGCCGGCTTCGGCCTGAATACGAAGACTGTCGGAGAATAGCTGAAGAGCAGGGGGTACCGCTTCTAGAGATCATCTCCTGGGTGGAAGGCCGGGGGAGCGAGGGGCTGAGAAAATGACGAAGAAGGCTCGTTCTTTGTCTGATTGGCTGGCCATTTTGGGGGCCACTGGTCTTCTATCTGGTTATCTTCCGGTTGCCCCTGGTAGCTGGGCCTCTCTTTTTACCTTAGGGCTTCATTGGATTCTGGCCCCATTGGGGCCGGGGCTATATCTGCTGGTCATTCTGCTTATTGCCTCTTTTGGAGTTTGGTCAGCTGCCCGGGTGGCTTCCCTCGTGGGCCAAGATGATCCTCGGCTGGTAGTCATTGATGAGATCGCCGGGATGCTTCTGACCCTTTGGGCCTTGCCAACTAACCCGGCCCTTATGGTGGTGGCCTTCTTTGTCTTTCGAGTCCTTGATGTCTTTAAGCCTTGGCCCATCCGCCAAGTCGAAAAGATCCTCCCCGGAGGTTGGGGGATTATGGCCGATGATCTTTTGGCCGGCCTAATCGGCAATCTCTTCCTGAGGCTGGGATTTTTCCTTTTTCACATCCTCTAGAGGGCGGGCCTCATCGACAAGCATGATGGGAATTCCGTCCCTTATTTCATAAAGTAGCCCGCAGGCCTTACAGACAAGGCCCCCGAGGGTCTCTTCAAGGCTGATATCTCCTTTGCATTTGGGGCAGGCCAGTATTTCTAAAAGTTCTTTGTTGATCATCTTTTCTCCTATTTGGGTTTTTTTATCTCTTTACGATTTTTGATCTTCCAGGATGTCCTGAACAGCCTGATAGAGATCAGATCTTATACGCCAAGCCCATAGATCGGACATTTCCTTAAGGATATCCGCTTCTCTGGTCCCGTAGCCGGTAAGCACTAAAATGCCCTTGGCTTTTAGATTTAAGGCTAGACCGAGGTCAGAAAGCTTGTCTCCGATGACGTAAGCTCGTCTAAGGTCAAGCCTTAGATCTTCGGCTGCTTGCTGAGCCAGGGCCGGGGATGGTTTACGGCAGCGACAGGCCACGTTGTAGGGGGAGATCGTTCCCCGAGGGTGGTGGGGACAAACGTAGATCCCATCTATTTTAGCCCCCTCTTTTTCAAGAAGCTCGATGAGGCGTTCGTTCACCGTCCTGACGGCGTCTAAGTCAAAATACCCCCGGGCCACCCCACTCTGATTGGTGATAACCACAATCCGGAAGCCTTTGAGTTTAAGCTCTCTTATGCCCTCAGCAGCCCCGGGAATAAGGCGTAGCTGTCTAGGGTCGCTCAAATAGCCTACCTCTTCGTTAATGGTACCGTCTCGGTCGAGAAAGACCACCGGCTGTTTTTTATCCACGTGTCCTCTCCGCAGTGATTATAAAAACCATATTTTCTGCCTGAAATATCCTGGGGCTTGGTTTGAGTCGGTTTATCTGCATAGAGACCACCTCTTGAGAGAGCCCTAGCTCCTTGAGCCTGTAAGTTGCTTCCTTGAGGCTGTCAAGGGTTACAGCCACAAGGACTATTCGGCCGGATTCTTTAAGCCTCCGGACTACGGTCTCAAGGATCTCCCTAAGGCGTCCTCCGGATCCTCCGATGAAGACCCGATCTGGTGAAGGCAGAGAGGCCAGGGCCTCGGGGGCCATTCCCCTGACCGGTTGGATCCGATAGGCCCCATACCTGCGAATGTTTTCCTCAATATGGATCAATTGCTCTTCGTTTTCTTCTATGGCGTAGATCATAAGTGCAGGAGAGATTCCTGAGGCCTCGATGGAAACCGAGCCCGATCCTGCACCAATGTCCCAGAGGACTCCTTCCCTTGGAAGCCTGAGTTTGGCCAAGATGACGGCTCGGGTTTCGTCTTTGGTAATCAGCCCCTGGCGGCGGGAAAACTCATTGACTGTTAGGCCAATTGCGGGGCGCGGTGGAGGCTCCCAGTCCAGGATGACCAGATTAAGATCAGAGTATGTCCGACAAGGGAGTTCTACCGCTGTGGAGCTGGTAATGTTCTCGCCTTTTTGCCCCAGATTTTCTAAAACCCAGATCCTTAGGTGTGGTAATCCGGCCTGGCAGAGTTTTCGGGCAATGGAGCCCGGATCCTTGCCGGAGGTTGTAAGGATGGCCACCTTTCCTGGGGGAAGAGGGGAGAGTGCTTTAAGAATGGAGCCAGCTCGACCATGGATGGAGATAAATCTAACCGTATCCCAGGGTTCCTTGAGAGCGGCAAAGGCCAACTGAATAGAAGAGACTGCCGGATAAAATAGGAGTTTTTCTGACCCAACCTCACCCAAAAGACGTCTGCCGATCCCGAAAAAGAGAGGGTCTCCAGAGGCAAGTACGGCTAGATCTTGGTTTTGAAGAAGTTTTTTAATCTCCTTGAGGCTCTCCTTAAGGGGTACAAGGGGCCTTAACTCAACGACTTTTGGTAGCCAGAGACGGTGCCTTTTAGCCCCAAAGGCCACCTTTATCCTCCTGAACGCTTCCTGGGCCTTAATTGAAGGGCCCTCTGGTCCTATGCCGATCACATGGATTCTAAACACCTCGAACAAACAACCTCCTGGTGGTATGAAATTAAATGGTAACAGAGTTTTTGGTCTTGGCGGAGAAGAGGGATCAGCCTTTGGGAAGTCTTCTGGATGACTCGATGGAATATCTCTTGAGCATCTGGCCGGTTTCTTATTATTTCAAAGGTTTCCCGGGCGGTATTGGCTCCAGGAAACAGGAGTCTCTTTTGGGGGAGAAGTTCGGCTAGCAGTCTCTCTACCTCTCTGGGGCCGGCTATCCCGTGGCGGACATGGGTCTGGGAGAATCCCAGAGCTGCCTTGACCAACTTGGCCCATTGGGTGGCCAAGTGAATTATCCTAAAGGGATGCCGAGCGGCCTCTTTAAGGGAGAAGGCCAGGTAGTCTCCCATATGAATGAAGGCCTCCTCTGGAAGGTGAAGGATTCTGCCGACAGCCTTTTCTGAGGTTCGGCCAGTGGCCAGGACGATTTCTCTGATCCCCACGGCCTCGGCCACATTCATGGCCGTAGCTATCGTGGCGCACCAGGCCTCAGCAGAGACCGGTTTGACAATTCCAGTGGTCCCCAATATGGAGATCCCTCCCAGGATCCCCAACCGGGCGTTGAGGGTTTTTGGGGCCAGCTTCTCGCCTTCAGGGACGGAGATAGTGACCCTCAGACCAAGATTCGGCCCGGTCACTTCAAGAAGGGCTTCTCGGATCATCCTTCGAGGGCCGGGATTAATAGCCGGCTGTCCCGGGGGAACGGGAAGCCCTGGTTTGGTTACCAATCCCACCCCTTTGCCTCCGATGAACTCAAGCCCTTCTTTTTTGGTGAGACTGACTCCGGCCTGAATCTCGGCTCTGTTAGTCACATCTGGGTCATCACCGGCATCCTTGATGACGCTGGCCCAGGCAGTCTCTCCCTCTTGCCAGAGGCGTTTTATAGAGAAGCGATGACGACTGCCATCAGGGAAGGGGATTTCTACCTCTAGAGTCCTTTTTCCCCTAAGGAGGAGAAGGGCAGCGGCCTTGGCTGCGGCTGCGGCGCAAGCCCCGGTAGTGTAGCCGGTACGGAGGCGCTTTTTCATAGAAACTTAGAGGTCCTAGATCTCCTCGACCACTATGGTGCCGCTTATCTTGACCTCTTTGCCCTGATCATCAATAAAAGAGATGAAACAACCCTGGATTTCAATCTTGAATCTCCCTTCCCAGCTCTTAATGACTCGACCGTCCTCGCTGTAGAGGGTTACCCGCCGCTTAAGGCCAATGATGTCACTTTTTAGGTGTTTTAGCTCCTTGCGTTGCTTCTCCGTACATCCAAGAATCCCGGAGATAAGAAAGATAAAGAGGAACATAAACAGCCATCTTTTTGACATAAAGCCTACCTCCTGTTTATCTTTAAAAAGATGTCTCCATTCCTTAAAGGCAACCTATTAAACCCTCCAAAGAAGTCTTCTTCCAGTCCCAAGGGGTCTTATGTTTGGGTATCAGGCCTTATATTTGGAATCCTGGCCGGCCTCTGGCCCCTTTCGCCCTTTGTTCATCTTTTAAAAAGAACCCGTAAGGGGCAACCTCCCAAGAGACCCCCCAAGGTGTAGGTTTTTTCCTTCAGATATTTGGTATGTTTTGGTATTTTCTGCCTTAATTTAGCTCATTTACTTTTCATTATTCTTAGATAGCCAGATTTAGAATTTTTTCCCGGAAGCCGAATACCTTCGGGTATAGAGCTTGCTAGATTGAGAAATATTAATCTTTGGCCGAAGTGGAAGATAGGAGAGCTCTTATGCGAGTCTTGGTCCTTTCACCGGAGGCAAACTTTCGTGACTTTGTCTGCCAACTCTTGGAGGGCTGGGGCATAGAGGCCTTTGGTGGATCCAGGGAATGGCGAAGACCGGATTTGGTCATCACCCTGGAGGCCAAAGGCCAGGATCTACGCTTTTTAGATTCTATTTTTGAATCCCAAGGAAGGGTGTTTGTCATAAACTTCTCCCATCGGCCTCGAGCTCACCACTGGGAGTTTAAGAACATTCAGCCCATCAACCTGAGGCGGCCCTTTTTTCCCCATCAACTTCTGTTGACTATAGAGCGCCACCTAAAGATCGACCTTGGTGTAGGCCACGACCGACGTCTTCTGGCCTTCGTCGGGCGGAGTTCAGAGATCGTTGATATTAAAAAATTTCTTCCGGCTGCGGCCAAGACAGATCTGCCGGTCTTTATTGAAGGGGCTCCGGGGACAGGAAAGACCCTTTTGGCTCGATTCCTCCATGCCTATTCTCACCGACAGGAAGGTCCTTTTGTGGTCTTTGATCCCCGGAATCTCTCTCCTCATCTTCAGGCCGTAGCCTTGCTCGGGGCCGTAAAAGGAGTCTTTAAGGGGCAGCGCCACCGCTTACCTGGTCGGATCAAGATGGCCCACCAGGGGACCCTTCTTATTGAGAATCTGGAATATCTCTGTCCGGATCTCCAGAAGGCCCTCTTGCGGATTCTGGAATCCGGGAAGTTTACCCCCCTGGGATCTAGGGATTCTGAGCCAGTGGATCTGAGGCTTATTACCACCAGCATCTGGGACAGAGAGGCCCTCATTAGCTCCGGACGTATCTTTCCCCAACTCTTCTTCCGTCTCGAGAGCCTCCATTTCTATCTACCCCCTCTTGAGAGAAGATCTCAAGATATCGGAGCGCTAACTGAGTATTTTTTGGAAATCTACGCCGCCTTTTATAATCGTCCCTATCAGGGCCTAAGCGGCCGAGCCGACCGGGCCCTCAAACAACACCGTTTTGGAGACAATATCCGGGGGCTTGAGGAGGCTATTAAGAGCTTTGTCCTTGGAGGCGAAGAGGCCCTTTGCCGGTTGATCCCCGAGATGGCCAAGATGGCCGAGGTGGCCCCCAAGCCTCTGCCCGAGATCGAAGAAGAAATTCTCTCCAATGTGGTGCCTACAGTGGCAGCCACCAAGGCCATCAATCAATGATCCTTACCCACCCATAAGGGTCTTCTTTTTCGCCGTATTGATAGGCGGTCAGTTCATCAAAGAGGCGCCGGGCAAGCTCTCCGGTCTCTCCTCCGTTAATGATGTATTCTTCTCCTTGGTAGTGAAGCAGTCCTACTGGGGAGATGACAGCGGCCGTGCCTGTACCAAAACATTCCTTGAGACGGCCGGATCTTATTCCCTCGATTACCTCCTCGATACTTATGCGTCGTTCCCTTACAGGGATGCCCCAGTCTTTGGCCAAATGGAGAACAGAGTCACGGGTGATTCCAGGAAGGATGCTTCCGGTGAGCTCAGGGGTGACCAGCTCGTCTTCAAAGTAAAAAAAGATGTTCATGGTGCCTACTTCTTCGATAAAGCGCCGTTCTAAGGCGTCGAGCCAGAGAACCTGGGTGAAGCCTTTAGCCTTAGCCTCTTCAGAGGCCATCAGACTGGCGGCGTAATTGCCCCCGGTCTTGACATCGCCAACTCCTCCAGGGACAGCTCGTACGTAGCGATCGGTGACGTAGATCTTGACGGGGTTAAATCCCTCGGCGTAGTAGGACCCCACCGGAGAGAGGATCACATAGTAGTAATAACTGCAGCTAGGTTTAACTCCCAGGGTGGCTTCGGTGCCGATCATTGTTGGCCGGATATAAAGGGAGGCCCCTTTGGCTTGGGGGACCCATTCCTTCTCCAGCCGGACGAGTTCAATAAGGGCCTTGAGGGCAAACTCCTCATCTATCTCCGGCATGACCATCCGTCTGGCAGAACGGTTCATCCTGGCCATGTTGGCCTCAGGCCTGAAAAGCCTTACCCGGCCATCTTTACCCCGGTAGGCCTTAAGACCTTCAAATATGGTCTGGGCATAATGGAGGACGATGGCAGCCGGATCAAGGATTAAAGGCCGGTAAGGGCATATTCGGGGATTATACCAACCCCGGTCTCGATCGTAGTCCATAATGAACATATGGTCGGTAAAATACCGTCCAAAACCCAATCCTTGGGGATCGGGTTTGGCCTTGCGTCTGTCTTCGGGCACCAACTCCAAAACGATTTTCATAGGCCTTCCTTGAACTTGGACTTGAGACAGGATAAATCTTTGCCAGACAAACAGAGTCTTCTTACCTTAAGGGGTGTCTATGTTCAAGTGGTTCCAGAGATTGAAGAAGGAAGACTCCCAAGAAGCTCAGGGTCCGACTGAAACCGGTCCCGAAAAAACTGTCTCCTCCAAGACTGGTTTTTTAGGACGCCTTAAGGAGCGTCTTTCCAAGACCAGAGAGGGCCTTGTCCAGAGAATGGACAATCTATTTCTGGGGCGCAAAGAGATAGATGAAGAACTTCTTGAGGAGCTGGAAGAGATCTTGGTGACCGCTGACCTTGGGGTCTCCACCACCCAGGACATCTTGGATGATATTCGTCAACGAGTCTCCCGGCGAGAACTTGCCAATCCCTCGGCCTTAAGGGGATTTATTAAGGAGCGCCTTCGGGAGATCCTCTCTCTTGAGGTCCGGGAATTTCCTGGGCCAGAGAGGCCTTATGTGGTTTTGATAGTCGGGGTAAATGGGGTGGGCAAGACGACAACCATCGCTAAACTGGCCCATTATCTCAAAACAGAAGGTAAAAAGGTCCTCTTGGTAGCCGCTGATACCTTTCGGGCAGCGGCTATCGAACAGCTTGAGACCTGGGGAAAGAGACTTGAGGTCCCTGTCGTAAAGCATCAGCCGGGGGCAGATCCTTCAGCGGTAGCCTATGATGGGGTAGAGGCCGCCGTTAAGAGGAATATAGATGTAGTCCTCATTGATACCGCCGGCCGTCTCCATACCAAGGTCAACCTTATGGAAGAACTTAAAAAGATCAAACGAGTTATTGGGAAACGTCTTCCCGGAGCACCCCACGAGATATGGCTGGTCCTTGATGCCACTGTCGGCCAGAACGCCACTAGCCAGACAAAACTCTTCCATGAGGCCCTGGGTTTAACCGGCCTTATCCTCACCAAACTTGACGGCACAGCCAAGGGAGGGGTCATTGTTAGCATCTGTCACGACTTCTCGCTTCCGGTTCGTTTTATCGGAGTAGGAGAGAAGATGGAAGATCTCCAACCCTTTGATCCTCAAACCTTTGTGGAGGCCCTCTTTGGCAATGAGACCTGAGGCCCTTCTCCTTTTAGGACCAACCGGGGCGGGCAAAAGCCCGTTAGGGGATCTCTTGGCCCAAAGGGGACTTGGGGGGCGGGCCTGTCATCATTTTGACTTTGGGGAACAACTGAGGCAGATAGCCTCAGGGGGCCAGGGTTTTTCTCCCAAGGAGAGGGCTTTTGTCCAGGAAGTACTCTTTGAGGGTCGTCTCCTTGAGGACAAGGACTGGCCCCTCGCAGCCAAAATCCTGGCTACCTTCCTTAAAATGGTAGGCTTTGGTCCGAGAGACCTTTTAGTCTTAAACGGCCTTCCCCGTCATCGAGGTCAGGCGGAAGCTATGGAGGCCCTGGTTAAGGTCCGGACGATCTGCCTTCTTGAGGCCGACTTTGAGGTAGTAAAGGTCAGGATCAGCAATAATGTCGGCGGGGATAGGCATGGACGTTGCGATGATCAGGAGGCCTTGGTGCGCCGTAAGTACCAAACCTATCTCTCCCGGACGAGGCCTCTTGTGGATTACTATAACGGTCGGACAAAACTGATTAGGCTTACGGTTGGTCCGATGACCAGACCTGAGGAGACTTATGAGGAGCTTAAAAGAGCGCTCTTGGAAGCTTCTTAAAACCGGCCCCTGCCAGGTAGACTCCAAACTTCTTCGGGCCGAGATCGCCCTGGACGAGCCTTACGTTTCCCTCCTTCCCTACCTCAACGCTCTCATCCCCGGGGCGGTCTTCGATCCGGATATACCTTCTTTGATCTTTAATTTCGAAGGGTCCCTGGTAAGCCTTCTGCCTGAGGAGATCAGAATGGCCCAGGTGAAGGATGAAGAGACCATTGAGCGGGCCATGGGATTTCTCCTTGAGAAGATTGCCTATGTGAAGGCCAACAGGGAAAGAATCTCCCCCAGTAAGACCAGAGGCTATGAGCTGTCTACGGTAGAGGTGATTAGACTCCTGCCTGGACCAATTGGCGGTCGTTATTGTCGGGCCTGTGGTTATCCCAGCTGCATGGCTTTTGCCGCCCGTCTTACCCAGCGGGCCGAAAGACTCTCCCGTTGTCGTCCACTTTTTGAAAAGCCTTACTTGGATAAAAAACAGACTTTAGTGGGGCTCCTTAAAGAGGCCGGTTACGAGTCCTGTCTTTAAGCCTTTTTGAGAATCTTATCCCCTGCCAGTAGGCTGGAGAAAGGAGTACGGCTATAGTGTAGAGTTCCAGACGACCGGCCAGCATGCAGAAAGAAAGAACCACCTTGGAGAGGTCCGGCAGATGGGCAAAATGTTTGGTGGGTCCTACTGCGCCGAGCCCGGGGCCGATGTTGTTGAGGGTGGCGATTACCGCTGAGGTGCCGGTAATGAGGTCAAGGCCTTGGGCAGTGACAATCAGGCTGGCGATTACAAAGACCGTCATGTAAAGGGCCAGAAAACCAAGGACCCCTTGGAGGACTTCCTGATCCACCCGGTGGTTATCAATCTTTATGGTCCCGACGGCTCGGGGGTGGATGAGCCTCTGGAGTTGGACACGCATGAACTTGAGGAAGACCAAAAGTCTTATTTGTTTAATTCCCCCACCTGTGGAGCCGGCACAACCTCCGAGAAACATCAAGGAGAGAAGGAGGAGTTTGCATACCGGTGGCCAGAGATCAAAATCGGCGGTTCCAAATCCGGTGGTGGTCATGATCGACCAGACCTGGAAGGTTCCAAAACGCAGGGCCGAAAAGAAGTCTTCGTAAATGCCAGCCCAGAGGGGGAAGAAGGTACAGATTAGCGAAGCCCCAAGACCAATCCACAAGTAGAAGCGAAATTCTTCGCTCCGCCAGAAGGATGTCAGACGTCCAGTTAGAAACCGATAGTGGAGGGTAAAGTTGATTCCGGCTACAAACATGAAAAAGGTAATTACATAATCTACATAGGGGCTGTCAAAGGCGCCAATAGAGGCTGTCCGGGTGGAAAACCCTCCAGTGGCCATGGTGGTGAAGGAGTGACAGACGGCCTCATAGGGAGAAAGCCCTCCACCGATTAACAAGAGAGTCTCAAGAACGGTAAAAAATAGATAGACTCCCCAGAGTATTCGAGCGGTATCCTGGATTCTGGGGGCCAGACGGTCTTTGGTGGGGCCAGGCATCTCGGCCTGATAGAGTTGCATTCCTCCCACCCCAAGTACAGGAAGGATGGCCAGGGAGAGGATTATAATCCCCATTCCTCCTAACCACTGGGTAAGGGACCTCCAGAAGAGGAGGCTTTTGGGAAGAGGCTCGATCTCAGCCAGGATAGTGGAACCAGTGGTGGTGAATCCGGATACGGACTCAAAGAAGGCATCCACAAAGCCCATGGTTTCAGAGAATACATAGGGTAGGGCTCCGAAGATGCTGGCCCCCAGCCAGCCGAAAACCACAATGGCAAAGCCGTCCCGGTGGCCAAGTTCCTCTTTTTCCCCAAAATACTTAATAAGTAGCCCCCCAGAGAGGACAGAGATTGCAGAGGAGAGGATAAAGGCCTCAAGAGACCCGTATTCCTGGAAGTAGATGGCCAAGGCTCCGGGAAAAATGAGGGAGCCAGCAAAAAAGACAAAGAACCATCCCAGGACGTAACTTACTGCCCCTAACTTCATGGCTACTCGAGGCTGAAGATTTTTTCGATCTCTGAGACTGCTTCTTTGAGGGAAAAGATCACTAGGTCATCTCCGGGCCTAAGGATGGTCTCTCCTGAGGGGATAATAACCTCGATTCCCCTGGTAACAGCCCCTACAATGGCTCCTGAGGGAAAGGAGAGATCCTTTAGGGCCACTCCCTCCTCAAAGCGTTTTGTTCGGGGGACGACAATTTCCACTACCTCGGCCTCTGAGCCCAAAAGGGTAGCCACCGAGAGAATGGCCCCGCGACGGACAAAACGAAGTATCTGGCTGGCTACCACCAATCTTGGGGAAAGAGCTACATCTATTCCCAATTTGCCCAGGAGGGGAATAAAATCCGGCCGATCGATGCGAGTTATGCATTTTTTGGCCCCATGATGCTTGGCCAGGAGGCTGGCCAGGATATTGGTGGTGTCCGAATCGGTAACGGCAATAACCAGATCGGCCTGATCAATGCCTTCCTCGATGAGGTCCTGGGCGTCAAGACCATCGAAATTGAGGATAATGCTGTGGCTAAGATTCTCGGATAGCTCCTCACAACGGGTCCTTTCGGCTTCTACCACCCGGACATCGATGTGCTTGGCCTCCATCTGTCGGGCTACTAGGAATCCAACCCGTCCGCCACCAATGATAAAGACCAGTTTGGGAGCTCGACTGGTAAAGTTAAGTAGGTATTCAATGGCCGCAATATCACTCTTTTTAACGACTACATAGATCTTATCTCCAGGTTCAATGACATCATGGCCCCTAGGGATGATGGTCTGCTCGCCGCGAACGATGGCTACGACCACAAAGTTGTAGATCCCCCTCAGGCCTTTGAGTTCGGCCAAGCTCAGGCCACAGACAGGATTGCCTTCTTTTACCTGGTATCCCAGGAGGGCTACCCGGCCTCGGACGAATTCCACAACCTCAAAGGCCTCGGAGACCTGAGAGATCTGGACAATCTCTTCGGCCATGACTTGGTCGGGGTTGATCAGGAGGTCAATGCCCAGCTTTTCTTCGTTAAGGGGTGAGCCAGGAGAAAGGTATTCTTCGTTACGGACCCGGGCTACCAGCCTTTTGACTCCATATTCCTTAGAGATGAGACAGGAGATGAGATTTACCTCGTCTATATTAGTTACGGCAATAAAGAGATCGGCCCCATTGATTCCGGCCTCTTCGAGCACCTTGGCCGAGGCCCCGGATCCTTGGATCGGCAAGACGTTGAGCTCCCGTTCGATCCGCCTGATCTTTTCCGGATCGCGGTCAATGACTACCACTTCATGTCCTTCTAGAGACAGGTGCCGGCTCAGGTGAAAGCCTACCTGGCCGGCACCGACGATGATGATCCGCATCTATGCCTCTTTAGCCTCAGGGGCCATCTTTTGGGCCCGCTGATAAAGATCGAGATACCGGTGAACAACCCGGTCCCAGGTGTAGTTTTCTAGGATGTGTTTGATGGCCTGCTGCTGCATTTTTTTGATCTTCTCTGGCTGTTGGCGGAAGATCTCCAAAGCTCGACGAATGGTCTCGGCTAGGGCCCGAGCTGACTGTTCTTTATAAGCAAAACCGGTCTTGCCGTCGAGTACTTTGATCAGCCCACCGGTGTGACGGACAATAGGCAGATTCCCCATCAGGGTAGCCATATAGTCTGTGAGGCCGCAGGGCTCGTATTTAGAAGGGATGATAAAGAAATCCCCGGCAGCATAGATCCGGTTGGCTAGGCCAGGATCATAGCCGATGAGAACAGCCATGCGTTCCTGATATTCGGGATTCTGGGCCAGGGAGATGAGCTGATCTTCTATCTCTCGGGTCCCGGTCCCTAAGATGATCACCAAGAAGTCCTTATCCTCAGCCAAAAGTTCCTTTAAGGCTGCGGCCAGGATGTCAATGCCTTTTTGTTCGGTAAGGCGGCTTATGGCTGTAAGAAGGGGGACGTCCGGACGGTCTTTAATCCTCCCGTAGCACTGGGCCCGGCCGCATTGACCGGAGGAAAGATCTTCAAGAAGAGTCTTTCGGCAGATCTTCTTTCCCTCAAGGTCTCCCTTCAGAGGATCAAAGGCGGCCGGAAGACCCAGTCTTTCTGGGTGTCTGGGATCGTAGTCCTCAGGATTAATCCCGTTGGTGATTCCCTCAAGTTTTATGCCTCGGTCCTTTAAGGCATGGCCAAGCCAGCCTGTCAAGGCATCAAGGTCAGTTTCCTGAAGCTCTCGAGCATACTCCTCAGAGACGGTATTAATAATGCCGTACCTGGCCCCGGCCAAGAAAGGATCAAATGAACCGTTGAGCAGGGATTCGTTGATTATCCGCCAGGGCAGGGCAGTAATAGCTTTGGCAAAGGGAAGATCGGCTACATCTTGATGGTAGCCGATTCCGGCATTGTGAACGGTGATGACCGTCCCAGTGTGTCGAAAATACTGACGAAAACCTTCTAGCTCCCGGATCAGGGCCGGAAAACAGGCCGTATGGCCGTCGTGGCAATGGACGATGTCTGGCTTCTCATCAAAGGTGATCAGGGCCTCAGCGGCGGTTTTCTGGAGGAGAATGTTCATGGCGAAGTAGTCGAAGTGTCCGGCTCCCTTCTTCTTCCAGCCTTCCTGGGCCTCTTCTTGCTCGGTATAGGTATAGACCCCTAACTTTTCTCGATAGCGGTCGGCCTCGATGAGGATGAGCCGGACTCCGTTTAACTCCTGGCTAAGTAACTCCACCTTCTCCCGGCGTTCCTCATGGGCATAGTTCATATCTACCTCAAAGGAGACCTTCAGAGGCTTAAATCCCAGGGCCTTGTAATCCATAAAGCCGTAATGTGGCATCATTACCGTGACTTTCTTACCAGCTCTGACCAAGGCCTCGGAGAGCTCTTTGGCCACGTCTTTAAGCCCGCCGGCCCCGGCCAGCCCGGCATATTCCCTGGTCAGCATCCAGATGTTTTCCACTTTGGCCATCTCCAATCCTCCTTAAACTAGTTTTTAGAAGTTTTCGATCTGGGGGGGTAAAAACTGAAAGCTTGAAAAAATGCCTTATCAAGGTAAGGCTTGTCGGACAAATTAAGGGATAGAAGGTCTTATGTCCAGAAAAGATAGCCAGCGTATTCACCTCCTTGGTATCTGTGGAACTGGGATGGGGGCCTTGGCCGGTCTGCTTAAGTCTCTAGGGCACGTGGTTACTGGCTCTGATGTAAATGTCTACCCACCGATGAGCGAGACTCTGGCCGAGCTGGGAATACCAATTTATCCTGGCTGGCGGCCAGAGAACATTATCCTTAGCAATCCGGATCTGGCCATCATCGGAAATGTCATCCGTCGGGACAACCCCGAGGCCCAGGAGATCTTGATCCGAGGAATCCCCTACCTTTCCATGCCTCAGGCCATAAACCGTTTTTTCCTCTCCTCAAGGCGCCCTCTGGTAGTGGCCGGGACCCATGGCAAGACCACGACCAGTTCTCTTCTTTTGCACGTCCTTGCGGCCTTGGGACTTGATCCTGGTGGCCTTGTCGGCGGAGTGGTTAAGTCTCTAGGGGGCAATTTCCGTGTTGGTCAAGGGGATTTTTTTGTCCTTGAAGGTGATGAATACGATAGTGCCTTTTTTGACAAGGTACCTAAGTTCTTCCATTACGACCCCTATGGGGCCATCCTGACCAGTGTCGAGTTTGATCACGCCGATATCTATGCCTCTCTTGAAGAGATCATAGAGGCCTTTGCTGGCTTTGTTGGCCTTGTCTCCGAAGATGGTCTGCTCGTCTACTGGGCGGATTCTCCCCTGGTAGAAGAAATTGTCCGACGATCAAGAGCTCGTAAAATTGCCTATGGTCAGGGGCAAAAGGCCGACTTTGTCCTTGTCTCCCGCAGCCCCCTCCCCGGGGGGCAGATTCTTGAGGTAAGGACTCCGGAAGGGGAACTAGAGTTTTTTCTTCCTCTTATTGGCAGACACAACGCCCTTAATGCCCTAGCTGTCTTAGCCCTGGTTTCTTCTTTGGGTCTTGATGCTAAGGCTGTGGCCCTGGCCATGGGAGATTTCTCCGGGGTTAAAAGACGCCAGGAGATACGAGGAGAAGCCCGGGGGGCCATTATAATTGATGACTTTGCCCATCATCCTACGGCCGTTCGGGAGACTATCGCCGCGGTAAGGGAATCTTGGCCTGATCGACGGCTTATTGCCGTCTTTGAGCCTCGAACTAACACCAGCCGGCGTCGAATCTTTCAGGAGGTCTACCCCGAGGCGCTTTCCGGGGCCGATCTGGTCGTTGTCCGTCGGGCTCCGGGAATCTCCGCCATCCCTAAAGAGGAACGGTTCTCTTCGGAAAAACTAGCCCACGACATAGAGGCCTTGGGAACTCCGGCCCAGTACTTCCCCGATACAGAGGCCATCGTTGAGTTTTTGCTTGGTGAGGTCCGAGCCGGAGATATCGTCCTGATCATGTCAAACGGTGGTTTTGATAACATTCATTCCCGGCTACTGGCCGACCTTTAGACCCTGGTGGACCTTTTTAAAACAGCGGTTCATGACCACAAAAGCCCCAGACTTTATGGCCTTCTGGGCAGCCTCGTTGTTGACGATCCCCTCCTGCATCCAAATGGTCTTGATCCCCCTCTTGATGGCGGCTTCAACGATGGGGCCTACCTGATCCGGGCGTCTGAAAATAATGACCACGTCTATCCTTTCACTCTCAGGGATGGAGGCTAGGTCGGGATAGGACCTAAGGCCGGCGATCTCATCGTGGCCAGGATTGACAGGTATAACCTTGAGCCCTTGCTCTTTAAGGTATAGACCTACCTGGTGGCTTGGTCGACTGACCTTGGGGGACATGCCCACCACAGCCACCGTCTTGGCCCTTCGGACGACTTCAGCTATCTCAGATTCAGGGGGAACGATTTCAGGAAGCTCACAACCTGGACCCATCAGAAGCCTCCTTTCTAAGGATTAGAGAATTTTGTTCAATAAACCTAAAATCTCTGGAGAATATTCTCCAGGTCTGCTCTGTCAACATCCTTAAATCCTTAAATGGTGGAGATTCTATTTTTGGCCTCGGTTTTGCTCTTAAAGTGATTACCAATAACAAAGTTAAAGGAGGTTTTTTCGATGATGAAGCAAATTTTTTGGGGGATTTTGGCCTTGGTTGTCATTGTGGCCGGTCCTGTTTGGGCCCAGATGGGCGGGATGTGGGGAGGCGGATCCGGATCAATGATGCATCACGGAAGCAACCATGGTGGCGAAGGTCAAGAGATGAAACATTCCGAGATGTCTAACAAGGGCATGATGAGTGACAAACACATGATGTACATGATGCGGGAGTGGGGGGGCATGATGGAAGGTATGTCCGAGATGATGAACCAAGGGACCTCTCCGGAACAGATGAAAGAGATGTCCCAGATGATGCGTCGCATGGCTGATGAGATGGAGCAGATGGCTGGAATGATGGAAAAAGGCCAGGGTTCCTCGGAAGAGATGATGAAACTCCATCAATCCATGATGGAGATGAAGAAGAAGATTCGCCAGATGCGTCAACAGAACTGATCTGTTGACCAAAAAGGGGCCGGTTCAAAGGCCGGGCCCCTTCGAAAAAGGGGTTAAGTGATGAAGCACGGCCACGAAGATCAGGATCACTCGGTCCATTCAAAAGATCATCATGACCATTATCAGGATGGCCATCATCAGGGCCACAACAAAACTTTGTTCTCCAAGGCTCTAGCCAGAGAATCTGGAGACCACCAAGGAAGGGCTCCGCTTCATGAAGGGGGCCACGAGGCCTTGAAGGAACACGAGGCCCACCAAGGGCATGAAGCCCACGGAGAGCACGAGACCCACGAAGGTCATGGTGGGCACGAGGGGCAGGCCGGACACCCTGACCACGGTGATCATCATGCCCACATGGTGGCTGATTTCAAAAGGCGTTTTTGGGTCTGTCTAGTTCTGACCGTTCCTGTTCTGGCCCTTTCTCCCATGATTCAGAGGTTTTTGGGCCTTGAAGGACTTATCCGTTTCCCCGGGGACACCTATCTTCTCTTTGGCTTGGCCTCAGTGATCTATCTTTATGGCGGCTATCCCTTCCTCAAAGGTCTTTTTCAAGAATTGCGAGACTATCATCCGGGGATGATGACTCTCATTGGGGTGGCCATTACCACGGCCTATGTATATAGCTCGGTGGTCGTCTTTGGGCTTCCGGGCAAGGTCTTTTTCTGGGAGTTGGCCACCCTTATCGACATTATGCTCCTGGGACACTGGATCGAGATGAGATCAATTATGGGGGCCTCAAGGGCCCTTGAAGAGCTGGCCCGTCTGATGCCCTCTGAGGCCCACAAGATTATAGACGGAGGCCGGGTAAAAGACGTTCCTATCTCTGAACTTAAGCCTGGAGACCAGGTCTTGGTTAAACCCGGGGAGAAGATTCCAGCCGATGGAGTGGTCGTGGAGGGTGAGACCTCGGTCAACGAGGCCATGCTCACCGGAGAGTCAAAGCCTGTAGCTAAAAGACCAGGGGCCAAGGTCATCGGCGGGGCCATCAACGGAGAAGGCTCCATCGTGGTGGAAATTACCCGGACGGGAAAAGAGTCATTTCTCTCTCAGGTAATAGATCTGGTTCGTCAAGCTCAGGAGAGCAAGTCGAAGACCCAGGACCTAGCCAATCGGGCAGCCCTCTGGCTGACCATTATTGCCCTTGTCGGTGGAGCCCTGACCTTTTTCGTCTGGTATTTTTATGCTGGGCGAGAACTGGCCTTTGCCCTTGAGAGAACGGTGACAGTGATGGTTATCACCTGCCCCCATGCTCTGGGGCTGGCAGTGCCTCTGGTAGTAGCTGTCTCTACGGCCATCTCCGCTAAAAACGGTCTTCTCATCCGCAATCGAAGCTCTTTTGAAAGGGCTCGAATGCTCCAAGCAATTATCTTTGACAAAACCGGGACATTGACCGAAGGTAAATTCGGAGTCACCGATGTGGTCCTTTTCTCTGATGGGCTCAGCCGTCAGGATCTTCTTAAATATGCCGCCTCGGTAGAGGCCCATTCAGAACATCCTATAGCTCGGGGCATCGTGGCCTCGGTCTCGGAGACTTGGCCGGTGGAAGACTTTCAGGCCATTCCTGGCAAGGGGGCCAGGGGTCTAGTCTCCGGGAAGGAGGTGTTAGTGGTTAGCCCTGGTTATCTGCGGGAAAAGGGTATTGATCTTCCCCAGAAGGAAAAGATCTCCAAGATCACCGCCCAGGGGAAGACGGTTGTCTTTGTCTTGCTGGAAGGCTCTCTTAAAGGGGCCGTGGCTCTTGCGGATATTATCCGTCCGGAGTCAAAGAAGGCCATTGCCCTCCTTAAGGAAAGGGGGCTCCAATGTATGATGCTCACTGGAGACAACCGCCAAGTGGCCCGTTGGGTGGCTGAGGAACTAGGGCTTGATGAGTTCTTTGCCGAAGTCCTGCCCCAGGAGAAGGCCCAGAAGGTCAAAGAAGTCCAAGAGCGCGGTCTAACCGTAGCCATGACTGGAGATGGGGTAAATGATGCTCCGGCTCTGGCTCAGGCCGATGTGGGAATTGCCATTGGGGCCGGAACCGATGTCGCCGTGGAGACGGCAGATATTGTCTTGGTGCGTAGCAACCCTCTTGATGTGGTCGCGATTCTTGATCTTTCTCGGGCAACCTACAGGAAGATGATCCAAAACCTCCTCTGGGCCACAGGCTATAACGCCTTTGCCATTCCTCTGGCCGCCGGGGCCCTATATAAATATGGTCTTCTTCTCTCTCCAGCCATGGGGGCAGTGCTTATGTCTTTGAGCACAGTTATTGTGGCTATAAACGCCCGTTTTCTGAAAGTCGAAGAGAAATAGATTCTTTCTTGACAAAGGGGCCCGGGGGCCTCTTTGTCTCCCACTCATTAAGCAGGAACATTAACTTAAGATAGTTTATCAAGGGCCCTGAGGGCCCTCT
>NZ_JBPMLP010000011.1:0-42371 GCF_054026695.1 Thermosulfuriphilus sp. | reverse complement strand
ATAAGAAGCCTCAAAGCCGGCAGCGATCAGCTCTTTCTTAAGGCCAGAGAAGATCTCCTTTGCCCACAGGGAAGGGGCCAAAAGGCAAAAAAACACCCCCAGGACGCTGCTAACCAAAAATAAGATCGTTTTTGGTTTCAATGACCTTTTCAAACTGTGGTTCCTCAAGGTTGAGGAGATAATCAAGATAGAGTTTTTTCCTTAAAAAATTTTCAAAATCACTCCCTTTAAGAACTATAGCCGGCTTGAAGGGAAGGGCCAAGGGGTTTAAAAAACGTCCTCCCTTTTTGACCCGGTAATCAAGATGGGGTCCAGTGGCCAGCCCGGTTTTACCGACGTAGCCGATTATCTGTTTCTGTCGGACCTTAACCCCTCTCCTGATTCCCTTGGCAAAGCGAGACAGGTGACCGTAGTAGGTCTCATAACCTCCAGGATGCCTGAGAATGACGATTCTTCCATATCCGCGCATCCAGCCGGCATATTTTACCCGACCGTCGGCGACAGCCATCACCGGAGTCCCTATGGGGGCCGCTAGATCTACGCCTTCATGAGGGCGGACGATCTTTAGGATCGGGTGAAGTCGGGCCTTTGAAAAGCGGGAGGTTAGACGATAATAAGGTAGAGGACTGCGGAGGAAGGAACTCCTGACCTCCTCTCCCTTCTCGTTAAAGTAGCCAGCTTGGCCCTTGGTATCTCGAAAATAGTAGGCCCTGTAGGTACCGAAACGCCCTTCGAAACTGGCTACCAGAATGCGACCATAGCCGATAAAATGGTCATTGACATAGAGCTTTTCAAAAAGAAGGCGAATCCGGTCGCCAGGATGAACGTCGAGGTTGAAGTCTATTTGGCTGGCAAAGATCTCCACAAAGGCCATCAGGAGTTCCTTGCCTTCTCCTGCCTGGATAAAGAGTCGGTAAAGACTGCCATCAACCTGACCTTCCAGGCGTTTAAGCCTCCTTTCAGCGGGAATCCTCTCCCTGCGGAGCGAAAAGCCTTCGTCTTTCTTCTGGACGACCCAGGCCTCGGTAAAATTGGGCTCATAGCGACAGAAGACGAGGGCCCCTGTAGCGTCAAAGGCTGCCTTTAGCCGATGGCCGGGTCGAATTTCACGCCGGGGGTCAAGGATCTGGGTGAGCTGTTTGACGACCGAGGCTATTTCCTCTTCTTTTAGTTCCAGGCGCCTGAGGGCCTTATAAAGGGTATCCCCCGGGGCGATTATTGTTTCCTTCATGGTTAGAGAAGGTTGGGCCTCGGCCGGAGAGGAGGACCCTGGACCAGTTTCCTTTGGTTGGCAGGCAGAGAGAAGAAAAAAGAGGAAAAGTCCAAAGATGGAGATCCAGGAGGCTGCCGTCTGAGGAGTTTTGCGCACGAGTTATCCCCTTTAACTTTAAGAACTCTGGAAGAGGCTTCGGGCCCTAAAGAAATAGATTTTCTCCGAGGCTGTAGAATAATGGGGCGATTATAGGGAAAAAACCTGCCAATAACAAGTAAGACTGGCTAAATAAAATTCACTTCTGGCCGATAATTTAATAAAGTTTAGGGGATGGAGGGGGTGGTTAGGAGGAAGAATGATTGAAAGAAGAAAGTATCCCCGTTATCGCTATCGATTGAATGTATTTGTCCAGGAGAAGGGGGCCTTTTATCCGGTGGAAAACTTAAGCCTTGAGGGCTGTTTTATCCCCATGGATGATCCCCTGCCAGAGGGCACCGTAGTGGGGCTCATTCTGGAGATTCCCGGGGTGGGAAGTATCCCTGTTACCGGCTTCATTCAGCATACTGGTGGGGGACAAGGGGTCGGAGTCCAGTTTGTGGAGATGGATGAGGGCTACCGTAAGGTCTACGCCAAGTTTCTCAAAATCATGCCTGTGCTTGAAGAGATCAAGGATCTCTATACCCGGATAATAGAAGAAAAGAGCCGCTCCTCATGATCCTTGCTTGGCCGGTCTATATCTTTTCCTTTCTGGTAGGGGCGGTCTGGGGAAGCTTTCTCAATGTGTGCATCTTCAGACTTCCCCGGGGCTGTTCGATCGTCAGCCCTGGTTCTCATTGTCCCCATTGTCAGAGTCCTATCCACTGGTATGACAACATTCCTTTGGTGAGCTTCTTGGTTTTAAGGGGTCGTTCGCGTTGTTGTCAGCAGCCGATATCTTGGCAATACCCTCTGGTAGAGACCTTAAGTGCCCTGTTGGCCGTGGCCACCGTCCATCGTTTTGGCTTCAGCCCACTGGCTATTCTTTATTTTCTCTTTATTTCAGCCCTCGTAGTGGTTACCTTCGTTGACCTCCACCATCAGATCATCCCAGATGAGGTGAGCCTTTCGGGGATTATTGTGGGTCTTCTGGCCTCGGTCCTCCGGTCTGACCTTTCCCTGATTGATTCGGCCTTGGGGGTTATTGTTGGCGGAGGGATTCTTTGGTTAGTGGCCTTTGTTTACCAGCGTCTTACTGGACGCGAGGGTATGGGTGGAGGAGATATTAAACTTCTGGCCATGATTGGGGCCTTTTTGGGCTGGAAGGCGATTCCCTTTGTTATTTTTTTGAGTGCCTTAGTAGGTTCTCTGGTGGGAATCCTCCTTATGCTGTTTAAGCGCGGAGCTACGATCAAATTGGCCATTCCTTATGGCCCCTTCCTCTCTCTTGGGGCCCTGATCTGGGTTTTCT
This sequence comes from Thermosulfuriphilus sp., assembly GCF_054026695.1. Taxonomy (NCBI): domain Bacteria; kingdom Pseudomonadati; phylum Thermodesulfobacteriota; class Thermodesulfobacteria; order Thermodesulfobacteriales; family Thermodesulfobacteriaceae; genus Thermosulfuriphilus; species Thermosulfuriphilus sp. The sequence continues at coordinate 39,711 of NZ_JBPMLP010000011.1, read as the reverse complement.
TCGGAGAAAAGATAATTCTCTTTTATCTGGGAGGCTGGTAAGCCCTATAAATTTAGCAAGGCGTGGGAAGGCCTCGTTGCATCCGGAGCTTGAGAAGTTCCCTAAGGGCAAACTGATCGGCCAGCCATTCCATACGGGCCTTGAGACGGGCAAGATCACTTCTGCGTTTCGCAGAACGCCGCCCTCCTGAGAGGGCGTGACTGACAAAGACTTTGTAGAAACAAAGATTACCCGCCTTAGGGGTATGGCCAATCTCGTGGAGGAAGAGAAAGGTCTGAACCTCTGTAGGGTGGATCTTAACTCCCAATTCTTCAGAAAGTTTTTCGGCCACCCGGCGTTTGTCAATATGAGGGTTAAGGAAAACATTATAGCCAAATTTTCCAGGGATGTCAGAAGGGGTGGTGCAGGCCAGCTTTCCTGGACCCCAACTTAGATCTTCTTGGTCACCTTCAAGGCCTATGTAATTTATGTCATAGGCCTTGGCGTAACTGATCATCAGGTTTATGTCCAGAAGACGCCGGAACCGTTCCAGCTTCTCCATAAATTCTATCAGTTCATCTACAAAAAAGCCGGAGAACTTGGTGCGAATGGAGGTCCGGACAAGACCAAAAAGGGGCATATAAAGGGATAAGACCTCAGCTCCGTCTCTCACTTGGACAGCCTTGAAACGCAAAAGATAATAGCTAGTAATAAGACCGGCTAGAAAACCCAGGAAAACCAGAAGCAATACCCACGGCACCCAGCTTGGCAGATGAAACATGGCCCATTCCTCCTTGAACAGTGCCTTTATTCTGCTTTTCGGATCTTTTGGCCCAGGTTTTGAACTTCGGTAAAAAGGTCAACAAACTCCTGGACTTCTCTCCGTTGGGCGATCCCTTTAAGCTTTAAGACGGCGCTGACAAAGGCCTCGCGAATCCGATCTCCGGCTGGATTGTCAAACTGGATAGCGGCATAAAGACGAGGATCCTGATCCGCTAGACGGGTCAAGATGTTGAGCTGGCGGATGAAACTAGGGGTGGCCAGTTTGACCAGCCTTTGAGGATCTAGCCCTTCCCGGTTGATTACTTCCCCTAGGGCCAGGAGGATGAAGTGATTGAGGACCTGGATGACCGCCATGAGCTGGTCGTGTTCTTCCGGGCTGATGACAATAGTCTCGGCTCCTTGATCCTTAAGAAAGGTCTCAAACCAGCCAAACCAGTCTCTTCCCCTGGCCGGGCAAAGGGCCACTCGACGGCCGACTATGGAGTCTTCCCCCGGGCCGAAAAGAGGATGGGCACCGACTACCTGGCAGCTGGTCTTCTCCAACATGACGGCTACCTGTTTGGCCTTGAGGGAGCAGAGGTCAATGAGGCCGGAGTCTTCTGGCAGAAGAGGACCTACCTCGGAGACCACACCCTCTAGGTGCTCCATAGGCACGGCTAAAAAGACAACTGGACATCTCTGGACTAAGTCTTTATTGCTGAGAGGGGTGCCGATATCTGAAATCTCTACCTTAAGGCCGGCCTCTTGGAAGAGCCGGCTGAACCACCGACCCATCCTCCCCAGGCCCCCAATTATACCAATCTTTTCTGGATTTCTCATGGGCCCCAGCCCTCAATGGCTCGTTGACGCAGGAGGTGGTCAGCCAGAACCAAACGCACCATGGCCTGACAGACGGGGACAATCCGGGGAATGGCCGAGGCATCGTGGCGACCGCCAATCTTGATCTTTGTCGGACGGCCGTGGATGTCGATGGTTTCTTGCTCCCGAGAGATAGAAGGGATGGGTTTTACCGCTACCCGGCAGATGATCTCGTCTCCGTTGGAAATACCGGCCAAGATACCGCCGGCATGGTTGCTCTTGAATCCGTCGGGGGCAATAGGATCGTTGTGCTCAGAGCCCATCATCTCCGCGGCAGCAAAACCGGAGCCTATCTCTACCCCTTTTACTGCCCCGATACTCATTAAAGCTTTGGCTAGTTCGGCATCAAGCTTATCAAAAACTGGCTCACCGAGGCCAGCAGGTACCCCTTGAGCAACTATTTCTACAATTCCCCCTATGGAATCTCCCCGGGCCCGTATCTCTGCCACTCGGGATTCCATGGCCGGAAGGGCCTTAGGATCCGGGCAGAAGAGATGATTGGCATAAACAAAGGAAAGATCTCGTATCTTAGATCTTATGCCTCCAAGGGCTAAAGTGTAGGCAACAACCTTAATCCCTACAGTATCCAGGATCTTCTGGGCCACTGCCCCAGCAGCCACCCGGGCCGCTGTCTCCCGACCACTTGACCGTCCTCCGCCCCGGTAATCGCGGTGGCCATATTTCTTGAAGAAGGTAATGTCACCGTGGCCGGGGCGAAAGATCTCCCGTAGATGGTCATAGGCTTCTGGACGGGCGTCTCGGTTATAAATGATAAGGGATATAGGGCATCCTGTGGTCAGACCTTCAAAGACTCCGGAGAGGATCTTCACCCTGTCTGGCTCCCGGCGGGGGCTTTCGGCCAGCGACTTACCCGGCCGACGACGATCAAGTTCAGTCTGGATATCCTCAGGGCTCAAGGGGATCCGTGGTGGGCAACCATCAATAACCACTCCCAAGGCCGGTCCGTGGGACTCGCCCCAGGTGGTGATCCGAAAGGCCTGACCGAAAGAATTACCTGGCATAGGTCAGAATATACCTCAAAGTCCAGAGCCTCTCTAGTTATCCTTGCCCCTGGAAACCAGATAGGCCTTAATAAAGGGGTCTAGATCCCCATCGAGGACGGCCTCAACGTTTCCAATATCTACTCCAGTGCGGTGGTCTTTAATAAGCCGATAAGGGTGAAGGACGTAGGATCGTATCTGGCTTCCCCAGGCGATTTCCTTCTTCTCTCCCTGGAGCCTCTGACGTTCTTCTTCACGGCGTTTTCTCTCCAGCTCGTAAAGCCGGGCCCTTAAGATCTTGAGGGCAATGGCCTTGTTGCGGTGCTGGCTTCGTTCATTTTGACACTGAACAACAATCCCAGTCGGGAGGTGGGTAATTCGGACAGCACTTTCCACCTTGTTTACGTGCTGCCCACCGGCCCCGCTGGCCCTAAAGGTTTCTATTCGGAGATCTTTTTCGCTGATATCTATCTGGATGTCTTCGGCGATCTCCGGGATGACGGCGACCGAAGCAAAAGAGGTGTGTCTTTTGTGAGCCGTATCAAAGGGAGAGATCCTCACCAAACGGTGGATACCTGACTCTCCTTTTAGGTAACCAAAGGCATAAGGTCCCTCAACGATAAAGGTAACGCTTTTGATTCCGGCCTCTTCTCCTGAAAGGAGGTCAATTACTCTGGTCTGGTAGCCCTTTCTTTCGGCCCAGCGGAGATACATTCTCAAGAGCATCTCAGCCCAATCCTGGGCCTCAGTACCACCAGCCCCAGCGTGAATGGTGACGATGGCGTTGTTTTTATCAACGGGATCGGCCAAAAACTGTTTGATTTCCTGCTGGGCAATCTCTTTTTTGAGATGAGCGATCTGATTCCGGACTTCCCCAAGGGCAGCCTCATCTCCTTCTTCCTGGGCCAGTTCAAGGAGGGTGGCTGTGTCCTCGAAGTCTTGTTTTAGTTCTTCCCAGGCAGAAAGCTCCTCTTGAAGGGCGGCCCTTTCCTTGAGGATCTCCTTAGCCTCTGGACGTTCCCAAAAACCTTCCTTGAGAAGCTCTTCTTCTAACTCTTTAAGCCGTTTTTTCTTGCCTTCTGGATCAAAGATACCTCCTTAAAAGGTCTAGTCTTTCCCTGAGTTCTTCGAGTTCGGCTCGAAGTTCAGCTGGCTGTAAGGTCATAGGAATCCCTCCTTAGGTTAAGAATTGGATTTTTATTGGTCTTTTGAATGGAACTAAGTTCTTAATGCAGGCCAAGCCTATTCTAATGGTTTTAGATAGGCCTTCAAGTTTTTCTCCTTCGGGAAAGAGCTTCCTTGACCATGGCCAACAAGACCACCAAAGAGATGGCCAGTGACAGGTAGGGAACAAGGGGACCGATGACCAGATAGAGGCTTTTTTCGGGCTGAGGCAGGTCTACTACCTGGTACCAGGGAGCCTCTAGGGGGCCCTTGACGAGTGGCCGGCCATAAGGGCCGATCAGGCCGGAGATTCCGGTATTGGCCACCCGAACAAGGGCAATCCCCGTCTCCGCCGCCCGGACTTGGGCCAGATCAAAGTGTTGCCAAGGTCCGGCAGAGCGTCCAAACCAGGCATCATTAGTAAGATTGATGAGCACTTTTGCTCCTTTGAGGACTAGGTTCCTGGATATCTTTGGAAATATGGCCTCAAAACAGATGAGAACCCCCAGACCGGAGTCCTTCCAAAAAAGAGGGCCGTCCATCGGACCCGGAGAGTAGTCTCCAGCAGAGCCAACCAGTTTGCGAAGCAGAGGAATCTTCCCTTCTCCAGGAACATACTCCCCAAAAGGGACAAGATGTTGTTTATCGTATCGGCCGATGATCCGCCCCTGGGGGGAGATAAGAAAGGCGCTGTTGTGATAGAGAAGTTTTGTTCCTTCGAATCTGGCTACAGGGGCCCCGAAGAGAAGGTAGACCTTGAGTCTTTTGGCCAAGTCAATGACCTCCTTGCCTGGGCCCTCTTCAGGGTGGAAGACAAATGGAGTGGCGGTCTCTGGCCAGATGATCAGTCTGGCGCCCTGGGCCACGGCCCTTTGACTTAGAGCCTCATAAATTTTGAGAGTCTCTTCCTGGAAGGCAGGATCCCATTTTTGATCTTGGCTGATATTACCCTGGATGATTCCTACCTTGAGTCCGGAGAAATTAAGGGGGTGATGGAGCTTTTCAGAGCCATACCAAAACGCAAGAACAACCATCAACCCGGCCAAGGCCAAGGAGAAGAGGCTGGGCAGTTCCCTGTGGCGCAAACAGAGGTAAACAGAGGCATTAAAGGAGACCACGACAAAGGAGATTGTCCAGGGGCCGGCGAGTCTGGCTATGGCCAGAATCTCTGGCCACCTGACCTGACTTGCCCAAAGGCTTCCCCAGGGAAATCCGGAAAAGGCTATTTCCCTCAAATATTCACAGCCTACAAAGATAAAGGCGGCCAGAGGAGGAAAGGCTACGGTCCACCAGCCAGAGAGATGTTTGAGGAGATAGCTTGCCCCCATGGCCACCAGGGCAAAGTAGGCCCCTAGATAAAGGGCTAGAAGGGCAACCATTGATATGGCCCCTATTAAGGGGATAAATCCATAATAATTAAGTACATGGATGAGCCAGTAAAGAAGCCCCAGAAAAAAGAAGAAACCGGTAAAAAAACCATAACGGCCGGCCTCCCTGACGGACCTTTCAGACAGCCAGAAGAAAGGAACCAAGGCCAACCAAGCCGTTTGGTACAAATTTGGCTTGGGATAGGCTAGAAGCAGTAGCCCAGCCGAGGCCAAGGAAAGGATAAGACCGGACATCTAGGAGGCCTTCTTTATCCTGAGTCGTCTGATGCGTCGGGAATCCGCCTCCAAGATCTCGATTTCCACCGGGCCAAGTCGAAGTTTTTCTTTAGAAGAGGGTAGATGACCGAGATGCTCAATTACTAGGCCGCCGATAGATTCAGAACGACCCTCTGGAAGAGAAAGCTTTAAGGCCTCTTCGACCTCTTCCAGAGGGACATGGCCGGCTACTATCAGACCGGTTTCGGTTTCCTTAAGGTCTTCGCCATCCCGGTCGTGCTCGTCTTCAATCTCGCCGACGATTTCCTCTAGTACATCCTCGAAGGTCACCAATCCAGAGACAGAGCCGTACTCGTCAATAACAACAGCCATATGGCTCTTACGTTCCCGAAACTCGCGTAGAAGTTCCCCGATGCGTTTAGTCTCAGGGACGATATAGGCTGGTCTTAAAAGATCCTGAAGGCGAAACTCTTCTGGTCTCTTGAGACAAAAACGTAGGAGATCCTTGACGTGAAGGATGCCAGCGATGTGGTCGAGATCGGCCTCGTAGATTGGAATTCGGGAGTGTCCGGACTCTACGGCCGTCTCCACGGCCTCTTTTAGGGAGGCCTTAAGATCCAGGCAAACCATACGACTTCGGGGGATCATCACCTCACGGACGATCTTGTTGCGGAAGTGTAGTATGCTTTCGATCATTTCGCCCTCTTGGGCTGAAATGATTCCCCGCCGTTCCCCCTCGTTGATGAGTTCTTCGATCTCGTGGGCTATCTCGGCGGCTTCTTCCTCTGGCGGCTTTCGGAACAGATCTCGGATGGTCCTTAGGATACTTTTGTTCGGTTCATCCATAGTGGCTTGTCTAAGACAAATTTAAAGCATTATTTCATTTTGGCTACCCGCCGGGAGAGACCGGCGGTGAGCCGGACGGCCTTGTCAGCCAGCTCCGGCTCCAAGGTTCCCATTCCACAAGAAGGGGTAATCAGGCTCTGATTTATTATATCTTTTATCGACAGGTCAGAGGCCTTACTTATCAGGCTCAAGGCCTCCTCTAGGCGGGCAAAGAGACCATCTTCGGTCTCTCGGGCCAGGGCCTCTGGATCAAGAGTGGGAACTATCCCTAAAGCCAAGTTCCCTCCTTCTTCGAGGAATTTCCGGATATCCCTTCCAAAGAGGAGAAAACGGTCCAGATAACCATAGGCGTCAAAGTTGACCACCTTGACTCCGGCCTCAAAGACCAGGGCCCAATCGGTGTTGGCGCAGACATGGATTCCGGGTACTCCCTGTTTGGAGGCGATAGTCTGGGCCACCTCCCCAAGGACTGAGAGAACCTCCTCCTTGGAGACTCCAACATAAGATGAAGAGCCAAAACCGGCCAAGGCCGGCTCATCCATAAAGATAACTACCCTTGGAGAGAGCGCTTTAAGCCTTTCTGTCTGCCAAGCAGCTTTGAGACAGAGATGTTTGGTTATCAAGTCCCGGAGCTGAAGGTCGTAAAAGACGGCCTCTCCGTCTTCTTTTTTCAGCCCCGTGGCCAAGGTAAAAGGGCCAGTGACTTGGCCTTTTAGGCCGTAGGGATGGGCCTTTTGGGATCGGAGCTTTTCCTCAAGGAGATAGAACCCAGGCGCGTTTGTTGGAGAGAGGGCTGCGGTCTCAGGAAGATTCCCTCCGGCTTCCCAGGCCAAATAAGCCTCATAGAAAGAAAGCATCTCCCTTTCAAAATCTTCTCCGGTAAAAAGGTAGGGTATCCCTTCTTTTAGACGAAAGCCAGGTAGTCCCTCGCAGAATTGAACCAGCATCCCCTCCTGGGGCCGTCTGGGAAGCTGAGGCCAGCAGGGCAGCTCCGGGAGCCTTGAGATAATGAGCTCTACAGCCTCTTCGGCCTCCTCAAAAGGCATGCTGCCGATAAGTGTCCCCCTTCCTTGACCCCAAAAATCCATATCCTCTCCTCCTTAGTTAAAACCTTTGTCTCTTTCTTTACCAGAAGGCCTTACAGGGGTGATAGTAGAAAATCCTTGTTATAAAGCCAGGGATCAGGGTTGACTTTTGTGGCCTTATGGTCAGATTCTTGCCCTTCAAGGGGGAATTTGTAATGAAGGGCTTTATCATCTCCGGCACCCATTCCGGTTGTGGCAAGACCACTGTCTCTTTGGCCATAATGGCCGCTTTGGTGAGACGAGGGCTGAAGGTGGCTCCTTTTAAAGTCGGTCCCGATTTTATTGATCCTGGCCACCATCGTAAGATCTGTGGAAGACCTTCCTATAATCTTGACCATTGGATGATTCCTCTGGAGAAGAATCTTGTCTATCTGCGTCAGGCAGCCCAAGAGGCACAGGTGGCGGTTGTCGAAGGGGTAATGGGCCTTTTCGATGGGTCCTCGGCTACGGATGAGTCCGGATCTACCGCCGCTCTGGCTAAGGCCCTTGGGTTGCCGGTGGTCCTGGTGGTTGAGGCCCGGAGTCTGGCCCGCTCGGTGGCCGCTGTGGTCCGAGGCTTTGAGTCCTTTGACCCTCATCTCCGAATCCTTGGGGTCATCCTTAACCGAGTAGGTTCTAAAAGGCATGAATTTCTCCTGACTAGGGCCATCGAGACCTATTGTCAAAGCAAGGTTCTGGGAGCCTTGCCCCGGAAAGAATCGCTGTTTATCCCCTCTCGCCACTTGGGGTTGGTAGATTCACAGGGGTTTTCTTTCTCAGAGGAGGTCCTTTCCCAGCTTGCGGACTGGATTGAATCCGGGGTCGATCTTGATCGGCTTCTCAATCTAGCCCCAGAGATCCCCTCCGAAGGTCTTTCCTCTCAGGATGTACCCTCCTCCGGTCCTCTTATTGTTTATGCTTTTGATGAGGCCTTTTCTTTTTATTATCAGGCAAACCTTGAGGCCTTAAGGGCTGCAGGGGCCACTCTTCAGGCCTTTTCTCCTTTAAGAGAAGGTCTTCCTGACAAGGTGGCCGGTATCTATCTTGGTGGGGGATATCCGGAGCTTTTTGCCGAAAGGCTGGCTGAAAACCGGGCCCTCAAGGAGGATCTCCGAGAGGCCTGGGGTTCTGGAATCCCTATATATGCCGAATGCGGCGGTTTTATGTTTCTCACTCGCGGTCTTCGTCGTCCCCAAGGGCTTATCCCCTGGGCAGGGATATTCCCCTTTGAGGTTGAGATGGGCCCGAGGTATCGGGCTCTAGGCTACAGGGAGATTCTCCTTGAGAGGAAGACCATCTTTGGCCCTAAAGGGAAAAGGGCCAGAGGCCACGAATTCCACTATTCTCATCTTTTAGGGGCCTATGATGGTCCCCGGGCCTATCTAGTCTTTGATGCTCACGGCCAACTGATCGGTCAAGAGGGTTTTTTGAGGGATAGGGTGCTGGGAAGTTATATCCATCTTCATTTTGACAGCAATCCTTCATTGGTCCGTTCCCTGGTGAGCAGCATCCGGGGGTGACCACCTCCAAGGGACATGGTATTTAAAACAGAATTTTTCCAGGCCAGTTTTTTAAGGAGGCTCCATGGTTTTTCGATGGTTGCTTGTCCTTGTTATCCTTTCCCTGTTCCTCTCTCCCCCTCAATCCCTGGCCAAAGAAGAAGAGCCCTTAAAGATCAACCTCTTTGTCTCCTTCAGCCTCAAGGATCATCTCCTCCGGGGCACCCTGACCACCGATCTTCCTAACGGGAAGGTGGTCTGGTTTGAGGTCGGCAATATAGTGCTTCGATCGGTATCTCTGGCCGGCAAGGCCATTGAACCGGAGATAGAGGGTAATGCCTTTCGGATAATGGCCTTGGGGCACAACCGCCGGCTGAAAATCAACTTTATCGCTCGCTTTGATCCTCGGGGACTTCATTTTAGCCAAGGAGGGGAGGCCTTGGCGGCCAATGCCATCTCCCCTAAGGGAATTCTTCTTACAGGAGGATGGTTCCCTGCCCCTAGGGATCTGGCCGTCTATCATCTTACGGCCGTAGTTCCCCACAAATTTCGGGCCATAGCCCCGGCCGATGAAATAAAGGTCAAACGTAAGAAGAAAGGACGCTACTATCGCTTCAAATTTCCCCATCCTACTGAGCCCCCACCCCTGGTCGCCGGCCCCTACCATATTGCCGATCGCAAGGAAGGGGAGACCACCGTGGCCGTCTATACCCTTTCTGAAGATCCTAACCTGACGGTTCTTTATCTGGAGAAAACCATAGCCTATCTCCGCCTCTATTCAGAGAAGATAGGCCCCTTTGTCTATCGGCGTCTGGCAGTGGTGGAGAGTCCTTACGAGGTGGGTTATTCCTTTCCCGGGGTCATTCTTCTGGGAAGCAAGGTGATGCGCCTTCCCTTTATCCCCGAGACCTCCCTTCCCCATGAGGTCCTTCACCAGTGGCTGGGCTGTAGTGTCTTTGTTGATGAGGCTACCGGCAACTGGTCAGAAGGATTGACAACCTATTTGGCGGACCATAGCCTGGCCGAGGCAAAAGGCGAAGGAGTAGCCTACCGGCACCGGCTGTTGGTGGAATATCAGAGTTTTGCAGGAGCTGAGGGTGGAGCTCTTAAGGACTTCTACGGCCGCTATGATCGGCTCTCTAAGGTCATCGGCTACAATAAAGGGGCTATGTTCTTCCATATGCTCAAAAAGACCTTAGGGGAGGACGTTTTCCTCAGAGGGGTGCGTCGTTTCTGGAAAGAGAATCTCTTCCGTCGGGTCGGTTGGGAAGATTTGGAGGGAGTCTTTTCCGAGGTCAGCGGCCAAGATCTCTCGGATTTTTTTTCCCAGTGGTTGGAGAGCCGGGTGGTTCCCAAAATTAAGCTTAGTGGGGCCTTGGTCACTCCAAAAGACTCAGGCTTTGTCCTCACCTTCTCCCTTATTCAGGAGGGGCCAATCTTTAGGGTCTCTGTCCCTCTTAAGGTGATCACCGAATCCGAGGAAAAGAACATCTTTATTGAGCTCAAAGAAAGGCGTCAGGTGGTCAATGTCAATCTTTCCTCTCGCCCTCAGACCCTGATTCTAGACCCAGGCTATGATCTTTTGCGTTATTTGGCCGATGATGAATATCCTCCCTGTATTTGGCGACTTTTGGGAGCCAGGGGTATAGGAATTGTCGCTGGTCCTGAGGAACAGGCCCTAGCCAGACCTCTGGTTGATTACCTCTTGCGTCGAGGAGCGGTGATCATTCCCCCTAAGCGCCTGACAGATTTTGATCAGGAGACCATGGACCTCCTCTTTATCAGCCAACAAGGTCCTCCGGGGGCCTTGAAAGGACTCTTTGAGGCCTCGGCTTGGCAGGGGCATGGTTTCTTCCTGGGGGTTAAGAGAAGTCCCTGGGCTTCCAATCATTTCGTGGCCCTGGTGCTTGTCGAGGATCCAGAGGCCACCAAGCGTCTCTTCCCCCGTATCCTTCACCTCGGGCGCTATCAGGAGGTCTATCTGGGCGGAGGAGAAACAGTTCTTCGGGAGGCACCGGTGGGTAAGGGACATCGCTTGGAGCTGATTCAAGAGATACCAGCCGTGGATATCTCCCGGCTGACGTCTCTTACGGATATCTTACCCCGTCTGGCTCGCGATAGGGTGATCTATCTAGGGGAGCAACATGATGAGTATTCCCACCACCTCACTCAATTAGAGATCATCCGGGCCCTGGTGGAGCGGTTTGGTCTCAAGGTGGCCATAGGTATGGAGATGTTTCAACAGCCTTATCAGCCGGTCCTGGACGATTATCTGGCTGGTCGAATTGATGAATTCACCTTTCTTAAAAAGACAGAGTATTTTAAGCGCTGGGGAATGGATTTCCGGCTCTATAAACCGATCCTTGACTACGCTAAGGAAAAAGGTCTGCCGGTAGTGGCCCTTAATATTCCCAAGGAGATCTCCGAGAAGGTGGCCCGCAAAGGTCTTGAGGAATTAAGCCCGGAGGAAAAGGTCTGGGTGCCGGGGGAGCTTGACTTTTCTAACGAGGTCTATCGGGCCCGGTTAAAGAAGGTCTTTGAGCAACATCCCGAGGGTGATGTCAAGGATTTTGAGACTTTCTACCAGAGTCAGATCCTTTGGGACGAGGCCATGGCCTTGGCCATCGTCAAATATCTCAAGGAACACCCCGAAGAGGTCATGGTGGTCATTGTTGGTAAAGGCCACGTTATGTATAGTGCCGGGATACCAGATCGAGTCTGGCGACGCCACAAAGTCCCTTACAGTATCTTAGTGATGTCAAGTGGGGAGAGGCTGGAGCCCGGCTTGGCCGACTATGTCCTCTATCCGGCTCCGGTTAAAGCCCCAACAGGGGTAAAGCTGGGAGTTTACCTCAAGGAGACTGAAGATGGTCTGGAGATAAAAGGGGTGGCCGAGGAAAGCCCGGCGGAGAAGGCTGGCCTCAAAAAAGGAGATATCATTATTGCTGCTGATAGCCAGCCTATCAAAACCGTGGCTGATTTACGCCTTATTCTCTACGGCAAAAACAAAGGGGATAAGGTGATAGTCGAAGTCGTCAGAGATAAGAAGAAAAAGACCATTACGGTAGGGCCTCTTTAGATTAAGGACTATTTTTCAATGCCAACCCGGGCCTTAACCCCGGTTTGGTAGTAGTGCTTGACGGCCTCCATATAGGTGACCAGGTCTGCGGCCTCAATGATCTCATCGGGCGCCCAGCGCCCGGTGAGAACAAGTTCTACAGGCTCTGGTTTTCCTTTTATGAGATCGAGGATCTCCTCAAGGGGTAGAAGGCCGAACCTGATGGCTACATTTGCTTCATCTAGGATTACTAACCGATATTCTTGGGATTTAAGGATGGATTTTATTTCTTTAAGCCCTTCTCTGGCTGCAGCCAGCTCCATGGAGCTGGGCCTTCCCCGAACAAAGACTCCCGTACCGTACTGACGTACGGTAATAAGATCTGCAAAACGGGAAAGGGCCTTGATCTCGCTATAGTCTCCAGCCTTGGCAAATTGGGCGAAGAAGACCGAAAGCCCAGCCCCAGCGGCCCGAACGGCCAAACCCAAGGCGGCTGTAGTCTTACCCTTGCCCGGTCCAGTATATACCTGGACATAGCCCCGCTTCCAGGCCATCAGGTCCTCCCTCCAGTCTTAGACCCTTCCTGCTTGTAGGGCAAAGGGATGTAGCCCACCGAAGGTTTAGCCCCTCGGGCCTGCGGATAAAGGGCCATAAGTTCATAGACTATCTGGGGAACATTGGTTTTTACCGGAAGCCCCATGGCCCGGGCCTCACTAACAAAGATGGGATAATCGTGGGTCCAGGTTCCTTGAGAAAGCTTCTGGGCTAGAAGGGAGGCCTTTTCGGAGGGAAGTTTGTCCTTTAAGAGTTTATAGACGAAATCTTTTACCTGTCTTAGGGCCTTTTCTGCCTGGTCGGCCATCATTAGGGTTTCATCAGAGATCTTCTCAAGGGGTTTTTCTTTTAAGACTCGAAGAATAGAGGCTGCTGCTACTACTTCTGTTCTCCCAGAGACAAATTGGGGATCTACCGGGCCAAGGACAGCATTTTTATCCATGACGATTTCATCAGCGGCCAGGGCAATGAGGGTACCGCCACTCATAGCGTAATGGGGAATAAAGACGGTTACCTTGCCAGGGTGCTCTTTGAGGGCCCGAGCAATCTGTTCGGCAGCCAAGACTAACCCCCCTGGAGTGTGAAGAATTAGGTCTATAGGCATCTCCTCAGGGGTCAACCTGATGGCTCGCAAGATGGCTTCAGAATCATCGATATCTATGTAGTGATAAACCGGGATTCCCAAGATAGATAGGGACTCCTGACGATGGATAAGAGTGATAACTCGGCTGCCTCGGGCCTCTTCCATCTGGCGCATTAAAGCCAAACGTTCCTTCTCTAAAGCTTGCTGTTGGACAAAAGGCCAGATGGCAAGCCAGATAAAAAATAGCCAGAAAAGACCTTTGATCATCCCAGGGATGGCCTGAAATCCTTTAGAGACTCCTCCGCTTTTGGGTTCTTGAAACATGATAGGTTCCCCGTATCTATTGGAAGCCTATTCAAAATAATCAAATAAAGTCTTCAGGGAAAGCAATTTTAAATCAAAGCCTCTCGAAGGAAGGAGATCCCAAGCCCCATGAGACCGATTCCCAAGGCTATATAAACTAGACGTTGGATTTTAGGGGAAAGGAGGCTTCCTCCCCGATGGGCCGCTCGAGACAGGAGGGTTAGCCAGATCAGGTCGCAGAGGAGGTGAGCGGTGGCCAGAAGAATAAAACCTAAGAAGCCAAATTTTAAGGATCTAGTTATCAGACTGGCCCCTATGGTAGCCCACCAGAGGAGAAAATAGGGGTTGCCAGCCGAAAGGAGAAGACCTGAGATCAAAGGAGAGAAATGGGCCTTAGTCTTGATAAAATTGGTTGGTGATCGGGCCAGATCGATTCCCATCCAGAGGAGGATCCCAGCACCCAGGAGACCGATAATTTTGCTGGCCAGGGGATTCTGTAAATGGTGGCTTAAGCCCAGAAGGAGGATAATCATCAAGGGGATTTCTATAAGCCCATGGCCTAAGGTTATCCAAACCCCGGCCCATCGGTCTTTAAGGCCCTGGCCGACTGTGGCAGCTGTAAGGGGGCCAGGGGCCATCACTCCGGATAAGGAGATAATGACCACCTGCCCCAAAAATATGATCAACGTCTTGATCAAATTTCTCCGTTTTCCTCCATCTTAGCCAAATCCTCAAAGCGGATGTCCACCCCGAGGACACCGACTATCTCCTCATATTCGTTTCGGATAGGAGCGGAGACCGTAATGCATAGAGCCCCTGTGATCCGTGAGGTATAGAAGTCAGTAACATGAACCTTGCCGTCCTTAAGGGGGCCGATAAACCAAGCTCGGTCAGAAAAGTCGTCTCCAAGACCACTGTGGGCGTATTTGCCCCGGTCTTCAGGATGGGTGATGTTGCGGGTTATCTTCCGCCCTTCAATATCGACTACATAAATGAACTGAATAAAAGGATTCTCCTCCAGGATCTGTTTGAGGACGGGTTCGATCTTGGCTGGATCCATAGAGCGGATCTCTTCCCTTTCCACCAGCTCTTCGACGATGCTGGCTGCCAGATCATAGGCCTTGGCCTTGAGACGGTCAAACTCGGAGACAAAAAGCTCGGGTAGATATTTACGACAAAGACGCATCATCTCCTCATGGGAGATGGAGGTTATCCGGCCACCTTCGTACTGTTTGATGATCCACTTGTAGATCTTGCTTACTCCTGGATGTCGTTTGTCTATCGCCCGAGGACCTGTAAGGCCAAAGTGGGTATTGACCCAGTAAGCAATGCCAGCGGTTCCACTTTTGTCGGTAATGATGATTGATACTGGACGTTTGAGGATCTTGGCCGTATTGAACGGGTTGTAGATTTCTTCGTTTTTGAGAAGTCCATCGATGTGGATGCCAGCCTTGGTGGCGTTGAACTCCGAACCGACAAAGGGCTGATTGGGGGGTATGTGATGATTAAGCTCCCGCTCAAAATATTCGGCGATATCGGTAATTACTGTAGTGTCGATCCCATGGTCGTCCCCCCGAAGGGCAATGTATTCAATTATCAGGGCCTCGATAGGGGTGTTGCCGGTCCGTTCTCCAAAGCCCAACAAGGTGCCGTTTATGGCAGCACAGCCATAAAGCCAAGCTGTCGTGGCGTTGATCAGGGCCTTATAGAAGTCATTGTGCCCGTGCCATTCCAAGAGCTCTCCGGGAACTCCGGCTTCGTCGATCATCGCTCTGACCAGCTTGGGAACACTGCGAGGAAGGGCGGCGCCTGGATAGGTTATCCCCAGCCCCAAGGTATCGCAGAGGCGAATCTTGATATTGATTCCCGATTCTTCCCGGAGCTTCATTAATTCCTGGGCAAAGGGTATGACAAAACCAAAGATATCGGCCCGGGTTATGTCCTCAAAATGACATCGAGGAACAATTCCCAGTTCCAGAGCGGCCTTAACAATTGCCAAGTAATCTTCCATTACTTGGCGGCGGGTCTTTTTTAGTTTGAGGAAGATGTGATAATCAGAAACCGAAGTCAGTATCCCAGTTTCCCGGAGTCCCATTTCCTTGACCAGCTTCATATCTTCGGCCTTGGCCCGGATCCAACCCGTAATCTCTGGATAGCGGTAGCCCCGCTCAAGACACCTCTCCACCGCCTCACGATCCTTCTTGGTGTAGAGGAAGAATTCGCTCTGGCGAATAACTCCTAGGTCTCCGCCTAGCCGGTGAAGAAAGTCAAAGAGGGTGACTATCTGATCCACAGTGTAGGGAGGCCTAGCCTGTTGGCCATCACGAAAGGTCGTGTCAGTGATGAAGATCTCTTCGGCTGGAGAAGGGGCCAAAAACTTGTGATCAAAGTCGATCAAGGGGACCTGATCGTAGGGAAAAATCTCCTTCATCAGATTGGGTTCGGCGACATCTTTGAGCTCATGTCGCCAGAACTTGGTGTGTTCGTGATCCAGGAGACGACGATAAGGGTTCCATCTCGGCATAATCTACTCCTTTATTTGCTTTCTTTAAGCCAGCCCGGCTTGATGTAGAGCTCGGCCAGCTGAGTCATGGCCACCGGACTGGGTGCCCCAGTTAGAAGACACTGGGCCTTCTGGGTCTTGGGGAAGGCAATAACCTCGCGTATTGATTCACAGCCCGCCATTAGCATTACCAGACGATCAAAACCCAAGGCAATACCCCCATGAGGAGGAGCGCCGTAAGTCAAAGCCTCAAGGAGAAAGCCGAACTTCTCCTCAGCCTCTTCCGGGGAGATCTGCAGAAGAGAAAAAACCCTTTCCTGGACATCCTTCCGGTGGATACGGATGCTACCTCCCCCTACCTCTACCCCATTTAAGACCAAATCATAGGCCCGGGAGCGAACCTGGCCGGGATTACTCTCAAGGAGGTAGAGATCTTCGACCTTAGGGGCGGTAAAAGGATGATGAACAGCGACCCAGCGTCCTTCTTCGTCGTCAAACTCAAACATGGGGAAATCAAGGATCCAAAGGGGGACAAAGACCCCTTGGGGGATAAGATCAAGGCGTCTGGCCAACTCCAGCCTTAATTCGCCCAGGACGCGATTGACTACCGCCCGTTCATCAGCGCCAAAAAAGACCGTCTCTCCGGGTTTAAGATCAAGTTGGTCCTTTAGGCCTTCGATCTCCTCGGGGCGGAAGAATTTGACAATTGGGGCCTGAAGGCCATCTTCGCGGACCTTTATCCAGGCCAGCCCTTTGGCTCCAAAACTAGCAACAAAACTGGTCAGCTCGTCTAGATCTTTCCTGGAAAAGTCTGCTGGGGCCTTAAGGGCCTTGACCACCCCTCCGGATTCAATGGCCTGCCGAAAGACTTTAAAGCCAGTTTCCTTGAAGAGCGAAGACAGATCGACCAGCTCCAATCCAAACCGGAGATCAGGACGATCAAGGCCGTAGCGGTCAAGGGCCTCCTCGTAGGTCAGCCGGGGGAAGGGGCAAGGCAGATCGATCCCCAAGGTTTCTTTGAAGATATAGCTGATCAGTCCCTCCATGAGGGAAAGGATATCTTCTTCGTCTATAAAGGACATCTCCAGGTCAAGCTGGGTGAATTCAGGTTGCCTGTCGGCCCTAAGATCTTCGTCTCGAAAACAGCGGACAATCTGATAATAACGTTCAAAACCAGCGATCATCAGAATCTGCTTAAAGAGCTGTGGTGACTGAGGCAGGGCGTAAAACCGTCCGGGATTAAGCCTTGAGGGAATGAGAAAATCCCGGGCTCCTTCCGGGGTACTTTTGGTCAGAAAAGGGGTCTCTACCTCCAGGAATCCCTGGGAATTCAAATATTGACGGCAAGCCTGGGCTACTTGATGCCTCAGGAGAAGGTTCCGGTACATCTCCGGTCTTCTAAGATCAAGATAACGATAACGCAGACGCAGGCTTTCAGAGACCTCTAAATCTTCATCAAGGGGCCAGGGAGGGGTCTTGGAGGTATTTAGGATTCGGAGCTCCTTGACAGCGACTTCGATTTCCCCAGTGGGAAGTTTGAGATTTTCCATCCCTTCCGGCCGTCGTCTGACAAAGCCCTTCACAGCGATGACGTATTCACTCCTCAGACGATGGGCCTGTTCATGGGAGGCCTGGTCAACATCGGGAGAGAAGACTACCTGGGTTATACCTTCCCGATCGCGCAGATCAATGAATATCAATCCCCCATGATCGCGTCGTCTCAATACCCAGCCCATCAGGCAGACCTCTTGGTCGATATCAGAGGCCCTTAGGGCATTACAATGATGGGTCTTCTTCCAATCTCCTAAATCTTGCATGATCCCTCCCGATTCGCTCTTCTTTAGACTTCTATGGCTTTGACTACCGTCTTCCAGATGACTTCGGCTTGAAGGGCTACCTCTTCCTGTTGATGGGTTTCCATATTCCTGATGATGGCCTTCTGTTTGGCAAGCTCTTCTTCTCCGATGATGGCTACCAATCTTGCCCCCAGGCGATGGGCTCGACGCATCTTGGCCTTAAGGCTTCGAGGGGCATGATCTACCTCTACCGTGACTCTCCGCTGGCGTAGCTCTCTGGCCAACCCCAGGCTTACCCTTATCGCTTTTTCCCCCAAGGGAGCAAAGAATAGGGCCAGCGGTGGTTCTATCTCTTCCGGGATATCGGCGATCAGAAGAAGGCGCTCCATCCCGATGGCAAAGCCTATGGCTGGGGCCTGGGGGCCCCCGAGTTCGGCCATCAGTCCATCATAGCGACCTCCAGCAGCCACTGTATTCTGAGCTCCCAAGCCAGAGGCAATAACTTCAAAGGTGGTCCGGATGTAATAATCTAGCCCCCGGACCAAACGAGGATTAACCTCATAGGCGATCTTCAGGGTCTCCAGAGTCTTTTTAAGCTCCCCAAAGTGCTTCCGACAAGCCCGACAGAGAAAGTCTCCTATTAGCGGGGCCTCAGTATAGAGGGCTTGGCAGGTTTTGTTCTTGCAATCAAGAGCCCGGAGAGGATTGGTATCTTTTCGTCTCTGACAATCCGGACAAAGCCCCTCTTGTTGCCTGAGAAAGGCCTGAAGTTTTTCTCTAAAATTTGGACGACAGAGAGGACATCCCAGGGAGTTTATTTCCAAACGAACCCCTCTAACCTTTAGAGTCTCGAGGAGGTCCAGGGCCAAGACGATGACCTCTGCATCTGTAGTGGCTTCCTCGGCGCCTATTACCTCTACGTCTATCTGGTGAAATTGGCGAAGACGACCCTTTTGGGGGCGCTCGTAGCGAAACATGGGACCAATGGTGAAAAGCTTGAGGACCGCGGTCTGCCGATAGAGATTATTTTCGATAATTGAGCGGATGATTCCAGCAGTGGCCTCAGGCCTCATGGTGACGGATTCACCACTTCGATCAAGGAAGGAGTACATCTCCTTTTCGACAATATCAGTGGAGGCCCCGATAGAGCGGGCAAAAAGTTCTGTTTTCTCGAGGACAGGGATGCGTATTTCCCGAAAATTATAGCTTGTAAGAACCTCTCTGGCCCGGGCCTCTACCCAGGCCCAACGGGAGGCCTCACCAGGAAGGATATCCTTAAAACCTCGCACAGCGGCGTAGGGCATTAGCCCCTCCTTGAAGCAAAAATTTCCCTAAAAAGAGAGCTTTTGTCTCCTTAAGAGGGGCTTATTTAAAACGGCGGAGCCTGATAAGTCAATTGTATGGAGCCTAACTGAACGGGCTTTCGGGTTGACCTTGTTCTAGGCTGGCCCTATTCTCATATAAAGACCCAATCATATGGAGGTCCGGGATGCTCAAGGCCTACATTCTTATTAATACTCGTATTGGTCGGACGGCAGAGGTAGCCCGTCGGCTTAAAGAGATGCCAGAGGTAAGAAGGCTGGATGTCATCATGGGCCCTTATGACATCATTGCCGAGGTAGAGACCGAAGACCACGACGCCCTTTCAGATATGGTTCTCTCTAAGATTCAAACTATCGATGATATCCAGCACACCATGACCTGTCCGGTCGTTCGTCTTGAGGTGGTCTAACGCAGACAGACGGCCCGTATCTGTTTGACGTCAGTATGTCCTTCAAGCACTTTGAGGATGCCATCTTGTTTAAGGGTGAGCATCCCTTCGGTCATTGCTTGGTCCCTTATCTCGGCCACTGGGGCCCGTTTCTGGATAAGCTCCCGGATGGTATCGCTAGCGACCAAAAGCTCATGGATGGCCATTCTTCCTCGATAGCCTGTTTTATGGCAACGGGAGCACCCTTTGGGACGGTAGAGGGTGATTCCCTTGAGGTCTTCGGCCCGCAAGGGATGGACTGGATGGTCACCATATTCATAAAGGATTTCTTCGATCTCCTTGGGGCCGGGTTCATAGGGTTCCTTACAGCTACAGAGCTTTTTAGCCAGCCGCTGGGCAAGGATAGCCAAAAGGGCATCAGCGAAGTTGTAAGGGTCCATACCCATTCCTAAAAGGCGGACAATAGTCTCGGCTGCACTGTTGGTGTGAAGGGTGGTGAAGACCAAGTGTCCGGTGAGGGAGGCCTCGATAACGATATGAGCGGTTTCCTCATCTCTGGTTTCACCAATCATAATGATATCTGGATCGGCCCGAAGAAAGGCCCTTAGGGCTCGGGCAAAGGTTAGGCCGATTTTGGGCCTTACCTGGACTTGGCGCAATCCTTCCTGGACAATCTCAACCGGGTCTTCGGCCGTCCAGATCTTTTTCTCTGAGCGATTGACATAGCCCAGGGCGGCATGGAGGGTGGTAGTCTTACCTGACCCTGTAGGGCCTACCACCAGAATCAGGCCGTAAGGCAGCTCCAAGGCTTTTCTAAATTTTTCCAAATTCTCTTCACGGAGCCCGATTTTATCCAGCGGCATGGCCTCAACAGCGGCAAGGATTCGCATGACCACATCCTCATTGTTATCGATGGTTGGCAGGGTTGCCACCCGGACTTCAAACACTCGGCCATTCCGCATCCGGAACTTGATCTTCCCATCCTGAGGGAGTCTTTTTTCGGCAATGTCAAGGTCAGCCATGATCTTAAACCGGGAGACCAAGGCCTTTTTATAGGCGTAGGGAACATCCTGATAGTGAATACAGTCTCCGTCTATCCGGAAGCGTATCCGGGCCCCTCTTTTCCCGGAAAGGCTTTCAATATGTATATCTGAGGCTCCTTTATTGTAGGCATCTTCCAAGATGCGGTTAGCCAATTGGACAACTACATTTTCTGCCTCCGGGGTCTCCTCGGTCTACTCCTCCTCTTCTTCAGGGATGACTTCAAGCTGGCTGAAGACGTCTTCATCTTCTTCTGTGAGGCCATACTTTCCGTAAAAATAATCAATAAATTGATTGATATCTTCGCGCAGGGCCACGACAAACTCTAGATTTTTGGCCTTTATGACCCGGCGGATGGCGTCTATTTTGACAATATCATTGGGGTTATCTATGGCCACCACGACAGTGCCCCCCGGCTTCTCCAGTATAGGGACACAGACATTGGCCCTTAAAAACTGTTCTCTTACTCCCTCAAGACAAGAGGGTTTTTCACCGGCCTCAAGCTCATTGAATTCCACAAAGGGACGTTTATAGAACTCGGCCAAGGCCTTGCCAACCTCTTCTTTGGGAACCCCAAAGTCCTCAATGAGGGTCTTTTCAATGGAGGTTCCCCTCTCCTTGGCCAACTTGGTGGCCTCTTCGAAATCCTCTTCGGTGATAATCTTTTTCTGGATCAGGTAATAGAAACGACCGAAACGCTCTACCTGACGGGAAAGTTCCTCAATGCGTTCGGCAACATTGAGATAAGAGGGATTGATCTCCTTGACTTTTTCATAATATTGAATGGCCTTAGTATAGGCTCCTGCGGTCTCTAGGGCCAAGCCGATTCGATAACAGGTATCAAGGTATTGATCTGTCCCCACTCCGGGGGCCTCAAGGGCCTTTTTCAGAGCCTCGATACCCTCATATATCATGCCGTGGCTGATATAGGCCTCTCCCAGGTGACGCCAGCATTCAAACTCCCGGTACCCTTTTTCAATAAGACGGCGGAATTCATTTATGGCCTCGGGCAGAAATCCGGAATCTTTAAGGGCAATGGCGTTGAGAAAAGCCTTCTCGTTTTCATCCACCTCAAGGAGCACCGGGGCCTCGTGACTATCAGAGGATTCCTGCCCTAAAGTGGCTAGTTTTTTCTGAATCTCTTCTCGAAGGCCGTCTCCGTCTTCAGGAGCAAGTTCTGGTAGCTCCTTAAGCAGGGTCTCATAGACAGACCGGGCCTCGTCTATTAAGCCCTGGTCTAGGTAAACCTCGGCTTCGATGAGTCTCTTTTTGATCTCTTCAGGGATTTCTGCCTTCATAGATCCTGACCCCAAAAGTTTTCCTTTATATGTTCCAGGTCGTAGTAGGGAATTTTTTCACCATCTATCTCCACCAACCCAATAGCCCCCTCGGCCGGGAAAAGTTTAGCCTTGGGGGAGAGCTCAAATTCCAAAGCCTCGTCGATGCCCAGGGCCAATCCTTTTTGGCCGTCCCAAAGGATGAGGACCGTCTCGGCTGTAGGGCTTAAGGGGATATAGGGGGCAGAGAAGGTCAGAAGACGATTTTCGGAGATCTGGCTTAAGGCTCCTCGGAATTTCTTGTTTAACCGTATAAAAGGCCATTTTAACCAATAGGCCTTAAAGACTCGATTGTTGACCAGCTTCTTTTGGAGGCGTTTAGGGAGTTTATCGAGAAAGCCAACCTGTTTTTCGGGAACAACAAATTCCCTTTCACCAGCAAAACAGTGGATTACTTTGTAGTCTGGAGGGGTGATCTCAGGTTCTTTTTCTTCTTGGGGCTCCTCTGGCCTGGGGCCTTGTTGGGGAAGGAGGAGGTTTTTGCCAGAGACCTCAAGGTCTATATCTATCCATTCCGGGGCGATAGAAAGGGCAAATTCGATCTCTGATTTCATCTGGGCACATGTCTCCGCTAGTCGATCCAATCCTCGGGCCTTTCGGAAGAGACGTTCAAATGTCTGGATAAGATGAAGACATTTCTTCAGTATGTTGCTCTGAAGTTCTAATAGATCCCGAATGCCTTCCGGGGTCTCAGGTGGTGGGGCTTTGGTCTCTCCTAGTTCTTTTTGAAGTTTTTCTAGTCCTTTAGAGATATCTTTCCCCTGGCTTAAGGCCTTAAGAAGTCCTAGGGCTCGATAGAGGAGGGCCATGGTTTCTGGGGTAGCCTTTGAGGGATCTTTAAGTCTTTGGGCGGCCTTATCCATAAGAGCAGCAATTTCGGCCACTGGCCCTCCAAAGGCCTTCAGCCTCTCAAGCCACTGTTTGAATTCCTCCAGGTATCTTGGTGATACTTCCCAATCAAGGGCCAGAATGGAGGCCTCAACAGGCTCAAGGAGGGTAACAAACTCTGGTTTTTTTTCTCCTTCAGTTGGTGATGCTGGTTCTGCTTCGTCTGTCTCGGTGATCTCCTCTATTTGGCCAATTTCTTCTTGAGGAGCGATCTCTTCCAAAGAGAGGCTGATAAAATCATCTCCTGAGGCATCTCCCGCCTCGTTGGGGCTGGAGGCGGGTACTTTTCCAGAGGGCTTCTCCTCCTTTTCCTCTTCGGGAATAAGTTCAAGGATTGGTTCTGGTCTGGAGACCTCTGGGGTCTCTCCTCCGGGTTTTTCTGTTTTAGGTTCGGGCTCTGGAGCAGGGGGCGAAGGTGTCTTCTTTTCGGTAGCCGGCTTTTCGATTACCGGCTCGAAGACCTTCTCAATGGCGGCTTCGATTTCGGCCTCAAAGTCTGACCTGTCGGGAAGGTCGGGAGCCATCTCTTCCTCCTAAAAATTATGCGGCCTGGGTATCCCGGTAGATGTACTTCCGGGCCACATGTAAAACTGTAAGTTTGCTTATATGTTTAAGGGTCTCAAAGACCCCAATACCTTGAGTGGCTACTGCCTCGTAGTAGGGGGCCTTGAGTTCACTGTTGAGGTCCCTTTCCAGCTCTTCAATGGAGAGTATGGGGACTCCGGTCTTAATCAAATCTCTTTTGTTATACTGAAAGACAAGGGGGATGTTGCTGATATCAAGATTGTATTCCCGGAGATTGTTTTTGAGATCTAAGAGGCTTTCGATATTTTTCTCTCTGCGGACCCTGAGACTATCAGCCACAAAGACCAAGCCATCAACCCCTTTGAGGACGAGTTTTCGGGTAGAGCGATAAAGGGTCTGGCCGGGTACGGTGTAGAGTTGGATACGGATGTTTAGCCCTTTGATCTTGCCCAGATGGACGGGCAAAAGATCAAAGAAAAGGGTCCTTTCCCCCTTGGTTTCTATGGTAAGCAATTGCCCACGGTGATTATCAGAAATATTCTTATAGATGTGGAGAAGATTGGTTGTTTTGCCACATCTACCTGGTCCGTAATAGACAATCTTACAGTGAATCTCTTTACGACTGAGATCAATTAGCGCCATTTCCCCTGCCGTCTGAACCAAAGATCTTAGCGATTTCCTGGGCTACTTGGGCGGCCTTAAGCCGGACTACCCCCAGGGAGATGTCATCACCGAAGATAAGTACCAGAATGAGATGGGGGCCTATTTTGCTGAAATGAACACTTTCTTTTTTGCCTTTATGAAAAAGGAGGGTGAAGTCCTCTTCTCCAATCATTCGGGCAATTTCGCAGGTGGCTCCGAAATTGGCTGCGGCTAAAGCCGCCAGCGAAACTGTATCCAGGCCTTTATTATCCCCGGTGTCGACGAGGATGTTCCCGGCCTCATCAATCAGAAGGGCCATGTGAACCCCTGTGGATATAAGGGCCTCTTCAAAAAGGGCCTTTGTCTGTTCGATTCTTTCAGGGGTTAGGATAAAATCGGCCATACCGCTCACCCTTTTATTCCAGGAAAATGTTATTCCAGGAAAATGTCTCATTTTTCTTATCGACGGGGGAGACAGGCTTCTTAACTGAGACTCAAGCAGGCGGCCAATAATTCCGATGAATTGATGGGAGATGAATCTATGGAAGTCCTTGAAAAGCTCAAAAACATAGACACCCTACCAACGATCCCCCTTACCGTCCAAAAGGTCCTTCAGGCCTTAGAGACGGACGATATCTCGGCCCAGGAGTTAGAGGAGATCATCAAGGATGATCAGGCGCTGGCTGCCAAGATCCTCAAGGTTTCTAACTCTCCTCTTTACCGGGGAGGGCAACCCGTAGTCTCCTTGAGGCAGGCTATTATGAGGCTTGGATTTGTTGAGGTTAAAAACATAACCTTAGCCCTGGCTTTGACTCAGTTTGTAGAGAATAGCCGCCCTTTTGAGGAGTTTGATCTCAATAATCTCTGGCTTCACGCAGTGGTTACTGCTCGAGCTGCAGAATATCTGGGCAAGGAGCTATCCTCTGATACAGAGGCCCTATATACAGCCGGGCTCCTTCACGATATTGGTCGCTTTATTATCTATCTTTATTTACCAGAGGACTTTGCCAGGATATTCAAATTGAGTCGGGAAGAGAGCCTTTCCCTGACCGAGGCCGAGGGAAGGTTTGGGGTCTCCCATGCTGAGGTGGGAGCTTATCTGGCCGAGAGCTGGAATTTCCCCGAACCTATTGTTAAGGGCATCAGATGGCATCACCAACCGACCGAAACGAAGGATTCTTCCAACCTGGCTGGACTAATATATGTAGCTGATGCGATAACCTACCCTTTGGGACTAGGGGGGGATCCACGGCGGCAGCAAACGGCCCTTAAGGTTCCCCGCAGTCTGGGGCTCACTTTAGAGACCATCAAGAAAGTGGCCCGCAAGTTGGCCCAAGAAAAAGAGGAGCTAATCATCTCTTGGGGGACGGTCTTTACAGCCTAGGAGCTTTTCAAGAAGCTGAAATTCTTTTAAAATAAAAACTCTACCATGGGTAGGAGGTGAATCATGATGACCTATGGAGAGGCCAAAAAGGTGCTCCAGGATTCACCCTGTGGGCGGACAGTTTATCTTTCCTGTAACGATCCCGACACTTGCGCCGATATCCTCTCTCTCATTAAACGTAGTCCTAAGTATCGTCTTATGAGCCTCAAAAACGAAAAGGCCCGCCTCAAGCTAGTGGTTAAAAAGGCCAAGTGCTAGGCGAAAGGCGGGCCTAGGCCCGCCTTTCTTTTTGCATGTGCTAGTCCTCACATTTTTTAATTGACAAAGAGATTGCCCTATTATACAAAAAGCCCGGTAGAAAAATGAATGGGCGCTCATTCGCCCATTCCCTATCTTTTCTTTGGTAAATCTTCAAAAGGAGGGAGATAATGGCGGACATCAAGAAACACGACACCCCGATGTGCGATGAGCTAAAATCGGGTCCCTGGCCGAGCTTTGTCGATGATATTGACAATTATGGCCAGGCCAAGGGCAAACAGGCCTGTATGGATCTTTTGGGACAGCTGGAGCTGTCCTTCAAGAACAGGGAGACCCACTGGAAACACGGTGGAATCGTTGGTGTCTTTGGTTACGGTGGTGGGGTTATCGGCCGTTATTCGGACCAGCAGGATAAATTTCCGGCCATTTGGGCCTTCCATACAGTGCGGGTCAATCAGCCGGCCAGTAAATTCTATCATTCGGCGGCTCTAAGAAAGCTTTGTGATATGTGGGATCATCGTGGCTCTGGGATGACCAACTTCCATGGGTCTACGGGGGATATGGTTCTCTTGGGGACTACTACCGAGCAGCTTGAGCCTATTTTCTTTGATCTTACCCACCAGATGAAGATGGACTTGGGCGGGTCTGGCTCTAATTTGCGGACGCCTTCTTGTTGTGTTGGTAAGGCCCGCTGTGAGTGGAGTTGTATTGATACCCAGGAGCTCTGTTATGATCTTACCATGACCTATCAGGATGAGCTTCATCGTCCAGCCTTCCCTTATAAGTTTAAGTTTAAGTTTTCCGGTTGTCCTAATGATTGCGTGGCGGCCATTGCCCGGGCTGACCTTTCGGTCATAGGTACCTGGATTGATGATATTCGCATTGATCAGGAGGCAGTGAAGGCCTATGTTGGTGGTGAACTTAAGCCCAATGCTGGGGCCCATGGAGGGCGTGACTGGGGGGCTTTTGATATCCAGAAAGAGGTCATTGATCTCTGCCCGACCCAGTGCATGGCCTGGGATGGCGAGAAGCTTTATATCAACAACAAAGAGTGTAACCGCTGCATGCACTGTATAAATGTTATGCCAGAGGCTTTGAGGCCGGGTACTGATACTGGGGCTACCATTCTCATGGGTGCTAAAGCCCCTATTCTTGATGGTGCTCAGCTTTCAACAGTGATTGTTCCTTTTATGCGGCTTGAGCCTCCTTATGACAACCTGAAGGAGCTCATTGAGAAGGTCTGGGATCTCTGGATGGAGAACGGCAAGAACCGGGAGCGTCTGGGTGAGCTTATTCAGCGCTTCACTCTGCCGGAGTTTATCCGCCAAATCGAGGTTGATCCCATTCCCCAGATGGTCAAGGAGCCCCGTTCTAATCCTTATGTCTTCTGGCGTGAAGAGGAGGTCCCTGGGGGCTGGAAGCGCGATGCGGCCGAGTTCCGTAGGCGGCATCCAGCTTAAATGTTAATTTGAAGAGATTATAACCTTTTTAGGAGGTGAAGATATGTCAGAGAAGACGTACGATCCGATTTATGATCAGCCATATGATCCTAATCTGGCCGAAAAGCTTTATAATCCCAAGAAGCCCATGGAGAACCGGATTACCGATATCGGTCCTCCAAAGTATGACCAGTTCTTTCCCCCGGTAATCAAAAAGAACTATGGTAAGTGGGTGAGCCATGAGATTCTTGAGCCCGGGGTTCTCAAATACAAAAGCGAAACCGGAGACGTGGTCTACGTGGTTCGCTGTGGTACCCCTCGGTTAATTACTACTGATTATATTCGAGAGATCTGCGACATTGCAGATAAATACTGTGATGGTTACGTTCGTTGGACTACGCGGAACAATATTGAGTTTCACGTAACCGATGAAGAGACCCTTCGGGCCCTTAAGGATGATCTTAAGGGACGTAAACATCCTGGTGGTTCATATAAATTTCCCATCGGAGGCACGGGGGCCAGTGTAACTAACATCGTCCACACTCAGGGCTGGGTTCACTGTCATACTCCGGCCACCGATGCCTCTGGTGTGGTTAAAGCGGTCATGGATGATCTTTTTGAGTATTTTGGTAGCCATCGTCTCCCGGCTCAGGTGCGCATTGCTTTGGCCTGTTGCCTCAATATGTGTGGTGCGGTTCACTGCTCTGATATTGCCATTCTTGGTATCCACCGTAAGCCCCCTCTGGTAGAAGACGATCGTAT
Source organism: Thermosulfuriphilus sp. (assembly GCF_054026695.1). NCBI lineage: Bacteria > Pseudomonadati > Thermodesulfobacteriota > Thermodesulfobacteria > Thermodesulfobacteriales > Thermodesulfobacteriaceae > Thermosulfuriphilus > Thermosulfuriphilus sp. The sequence goes on along the minus strand of NZ_JBPMLP010000011.1, from coordinate 12,128 downwards.
TACCGGTGTCTGCGAAATCCCGCTGGCCATTGCGGCCTGCCCGCTTGGGGCTATTAAGCCGGCCACGGTGGAGATTGAGGGTAAGAAGATCAAGACCGTCCGGGTAAATGAGAAGCGTTGTATGTTCTGCGGTAACTGCTATACTATGTGTCCAGCTATGCCTCTTGCAGACGGCGAAGGTGATGGTATTGCCATCTTGGTCGGTGGGAAGGTCTCCAACCGGATCAGCGCACCCAAGTTCTCCAAGTTAGTTATCCCTTATCTGCCCAACGAGCCACCAAGGTGGCCTAGTGTGGTCAAGGCTATTCGGCATATCCTTGAGGTCTATGAGAAGCATGCTCGGAAGTATGAGCGCATTGGTGATTGGATTGAGCGTATAGGTTGGGAGAAATGGTTTGAACTTACTGAGATTCCTTTTACTGAGAAGAGCATTGATGACTATCGTTTGGCCTATGACACTTATCGGACCTCAACCCACTTTAAGTTCACCAACCATATCCAGGTAAAATAATAAAAGGGGGCATTGAGATATGGCCGATATCGAAGAAGTGAAACAGAAGATCATGGAGTTCATGGAAAAGAAGGCCGCTGCTAAATCAAAACTTTATCTAAAGGATATGCAGCGGGCTCTGCCTGATTATTCTCCTCGGGAGATTAAAAAGGCGGCTAACGCCCTAGTTCAGGAAGGGAAGTTGGAGTACTTCTCTACGGGATCAACTGTTATGTACGGGATCCCAGGCAAGGGGCAGGCCGTAGAATAACCCCTATCGGGTACTTAAAGAAGACCCCGCACACCCCCAGAAGGGGAAGCGGGGTCTTTTATATTTAGTCGATGCGCTTTTTTCTCTTTGGGAATGGTAAACTTGTTTGAGATAAAGGGAGGAGACCATGCCCATCTACGAGTTCCGTTGTGAGGATTGCGGTCATGAATTCGAGACCCTTCTTAAAAGTCGGGATAAGATTTCAGAGGTCTCCTGTTCTAATTGTCATGGTAAAAGGGTAAAGAGGCTTATGAGTGTGGCCCGAGCCCTTATTTCCGGAGATTCCAAATCTTCTGGCCCCAGAATTGTTGATCAGAAGACCTGTGACACGGGGACGTGTACCCATGTTGATCTTCCAGGGTACACGCGTTCTTAGGCTTTTGGTCCAGAACTAATGCTTAAATTTGTGAGCTTGCCGGACTAAAGGCCTTCTTTGATTTTCTCTAGTTCTTTGATACCTTTTTCGACAATTCTCAATTGCTCTAGGGAACCCAGCCCCTTGTAGATTTTTCGAGCCAGTTGATAGGCCTCAAGGGCATCATCAAACTTTTTTTGGTAGGTATAAACATCGCCTATTCCAACTAGATATCTGGCCGCCTTGTGGGCATCGCCGAACTTTTCAGCTAGCTCTAGGCAACGGAAAAAATAAGGTAAGAGGCGCTCATATTCTTTTTTCTGCCTGAGGATGTCGATTATTTTTTCGGAGATAAGGACCGTGCCGATGGAATCTCCTTCTTCTTCACAGACCTCAAGGACATACTTGTAGGCCACCAGGGCCTTGTTCAGGTTGCCTCGGATGAGCTGAAGATCTCCAATCTTTTCGGCGATATTTGCGGCCTGTCCTAGTTGGCCAAGTTCGTCAAAAAGGGCAAAGGCCTCTTGGTAAGCTTCAAGGGCAAAGCCGACGGCCCCTTTGGCCGACCATTCTTGGGCCTTGTCCAGAGCTTCTTGGGCCCTTTTTTCTTTGTCTTTTGAGAGAGAATCTGCGGTCATTTTCTGTATCCCTTAGGTGGCTTTTAATCCTCTTCGAGCCAGCTGGCCGACGGTAAGGGTTTGGAGTCTTTGCCCGTCGAAGAGACGAAATTCACCTTTGTCGTTGCTCAGCTGTTTGAGAAAGCTGGTGGCCTCTTTGGCTCCTATTTGAAGGATAGCCCAGAGGGCGTGTCCTCTTACTTCTGGATCTGGATCATCAAGGAGGTCAACAATGGCGAAAAAAGCCCGCGGCTTTACAAGTTGGGGATTCCTTTGGCCAATACGACCCAGGGCCCAGAGGGCTGCCTTTCGGTTGGTGTCATCTTTGAGAAATGCCACAAGGTTGCGGATAAAATCGCCAAACAGATCTGGACAGCGGCTGATAATCTCTCCTACGGCTTCAAGGGCGCCCCAGTTGGTGGCTGCCGAGTCGGCACTGGCCCAAATAAGCCCCTTGATAAGGTCCCCCACGGAAGAGACTCTCTCTGGGCACAACTCTTCGGCCACCTCGGCCAAGGCCATGACTGCCTTCCAGCGAAGGGATTCGTCAGCACTATAAAGGACCTTCTGAAGACTTCGAAGGACGCCTGTTGAGGCCCGGGCCAGATCTTTGAGCTCCCCTAGCCTTCCGGAGGCTATCAATCTTTCAGCCTGCTGGCGGCTGAGACGCCGTCTTGAAGGAGGCGAAGGTGAAGGAGGGCCGGATGAGACGGCCGGAGATGAAGGAAGAGGTCCTTGAAGGTCACCCTTTAGTTTGAGAAAGTAGAGAATCCCTCTGATCCTTCGTCCTTCCCATTCTCCTCCTGGTACCAGCCGGTGGAGCCGGAGATCATAGTGTTCCAGTAGAGCATCTTGATAGTCTTCATCGGGGAGAAGATCCCAGGCCATCTCTTGATGGGGGCGACAGGCAATAGTCAAGGCCTCGACCATGGCGGCTCCAATATTGTGGCCGGTGGCGTCGTGGAGATAGAGAGCTCCGCAGTCACAGAAACCGATTTCAAAGTCACCAGAGTAGATATCTGGGCGCATTTGGGGAGGAAGGATCTCCTGTTCACAAAATGGGCATCGAGGTTCTTTTAAGGAGATGTAAAGGGGCATTTTTTAAAAAAGTCTCTTCTTGATTTCTTCAATGAGCTCTTCGGGGACAGGATAGCCGAGTTCTTTGGCCCTTTGGGCGTAGTCAAGGGCCTCTTGATATTCTCCGAGATAAAAGTGGGCTACAGCCAGATTATTAAGGGCCACGGAGAAACCGGGTTCCAGCTCAAGGGCCTCATTGCAGGCCTCTATGGCCTTTTGGTATTCTCCCTTCTCTACCAAGGCGGTGGATAGATTGACCCAAGTGGTGGCCATCCCGGGGCGGACTTCGAGGGCCTTTTTATAGGCAGAAATGGCCTCCTCCAGGCGACCTTGTTCAAAGTAGGCCAGCCCCAGGTTTGTCCAGCCTTCAGCTGAACGGGGATAAATCTTTAGGGCCTGTTCTGTTTCCCGAATTCCGGCCTCTAGATCCCCTTGTTGGAAGTAGATAGTTCCCAAATTAATCCGGACATCGTAGGCATAAGGATCTATTTCCAGGGCCTTCTTGAGGGTTTCAATAGCCTCTTGGGCTTGACCCTCTTGCCAGAGGGCCAAGGCCAGACGGTGGTGAGCAAATACGGACTGCGGATTTTCGGCCAGCTCTTTTCTTAATGCTTCAATAATTTCCTTTGCCATAGTTCTCCACCTAGGGCACAATTTTAAAAGCCGGAGACAATTTACCCATTTGTGGAGGCTTTGCCAATGGAAGAGATGGTTTTAAGGTGTTTGGCCTGTGGGGGGCCGGCCCTTCTCAAGGGATGTTGAGCCAAGGCCCGGGTGACCTGCCAGAGATGCGGGCTAGAAAGGCCGTCTCGAGAATATGAGGATCAGATCGAGGCTCTTAAGGAGGCCTGGATATCTTCCCTAAAAAAAAGATATCCCTGTGGTTCTGGTTGACAAAGACTAGGCCGTCATATATCTACTAGCTGAATGGCGATTCACTGACTATCCAAAGGCCCCTTTTATGAAAAGACCTCAAGCTCGTATTCCTCGTTTGACTATTTCCGCCTTGAAGGGCGGGGCCGGGAAGACCTTGATTACCCTGGGTATCCTTCATGGCTTACGTCTTAAAGGTCTTAAAGTGATTCCTTTTAAGAAGGGGCCAGACTACATTGATGCTGGTTGGTTGGGGCTGGTAGCTGGGGGGAATTGTTATAACCTTGATCCCTTCATGATGGATGCCTCGGCTATTTTGGACTCCTTTGGAAAAAGAATCCCTGGGGCTGATCTGGCTCTTGTTGAAGGCAATCGGGGGCTTTTTGATGGAGCCGATGTTGAGGGGAGCTGTTCGACGGCCGAGTTGGCCAAACGATTAGCCTCGCCGATAATTTTAGTCCTTGACTGTACCAAAGTCACTAGGACGATAGCCGCCCAAGTGCTAGGCTGTCTTCATTTTGCCCCCGATTTGGCGATCAGGGGGGTAATTCTTAACCGAATTGCCCGTTCTCGGCATGAGCGTATCGTTCGAGAAAGTATTGAGAAATACTGCGATCTTCCGGTTTTGGGAGTTGTGCCCCGGGTGGGTAACTTTTTACCTATGAGGCACTTGGGGCTTTTGCCTTGGCAAGAGTATGAAGAAAGATCCCGCGTCTTAAAAATTCTTGAAGAAAAAGTGTTGGCCAATATTGACCTTGAGGCCATTTTAGCTCTAGCCCGTGAGGTTCATCCCGTAAGCATTCCAGAAGTGGACTCCCCGCCTAACTCTTCTTTTAAGGTCAAGATTGGGATTTTCAGGGATGCGGCCTTTCAATTCTATTATCCTGAAAATCTTGAGGCTCTTGAGTCCTGTGGGGCGGAATTGATCTTTATCAATGCCTTGGAGGATTCCCGGCTTCCAGACATTGATGCCCTTTATATCGGAGGAGGTTTTCCCGAGACCCAAGCCGAATTTTTAGAAAGCAATCAAGCCTTGCGTCAGGATCTCCGTGAGGCCATAGATGATGGTCTTCCAGTGTACGCGGAGTGTGGAGGATTGATGTATCTTGGCCAGAGGATAATCTACCAGGGACGCTCCTTTGAGATGGTCGGGGCTTTGGGGCTTGATTTTGAGGTCTGCCCCCGTCCTCAGGGACACGGCTATGTGATCGTCAGGGTTGAGAATGAGAATCCTTTTTATCCCAAAGGTCTGGAAATAATCGGACATGAATTTCACTATTCTCGCCCCAGAGGTGAAGCCGGTCTAAACTTTGCCTTTAGGGTCTTGAGGGGGTATGGGGTGGATGGTTTCCATGACGGTATCATCTACCGAAACGTACTTGGTACCTACACTCATATACATGCCTTGGGGTGTCCTCTCTGGGCCCCGGCTATCTGTCGTCTGGCCGAAGAATATCATCTGTATAAGGCGGGTCTTCGAACTAAAGCTCCCCTCTGGCTTTCTTATGGAGTCTCTAAAAAAGAGGTAGAAGTATAGAAAAGAAACTTTTGGGCTTTAAAATATTGGTGAAAATTGTGTCAGATCGTGGTAAGGATCACCGAGGTGTTTTGGGGCCAATGGGGTCCGTGTAAGGGCCTAAAAAATTAACTGAGGAGGGAAGTATGTTCCAGATTACCATCGACTACGACAAGTGTGCGGCCGATCAGGAGTGTATTAATGCTTGCCCGGCTCAGGTTTACGAGGTCGGAGATGATGGCAAACCCGTCATCGAGCGTCCTGAAGATTGCCTGGGCTGTGAAACTTGTGTTGAGGTCTGTCCTCAGGGGGCCATTACTGTAGAGGAGATCTAAATCAAAGCCAAATAGTACCAAAAAGGGGGGCATTGCCCCCCTTTTCTATTTTAGAACTTCGGTCATTTACTTAATAATTAAGCTTTTATCAAGGTTGATATAGTGTTTAAGCCCAGAACTTTAAAGTTTAAAAGGCTTTTCTCTTAATACCTCTGAAGACTTCGTTTTATCGAGCATTTTAAAAATGAGGGTTGAGTATTGATTCAGCCAATCTTAAAATAGGCTTATGAAGATTTGGAGATGGATTTTAGGAATTGTTATTGTCTCTGTGGTTCCTGGTCTGGTCTTTGTCCTTTTTTCCTGTGGTCGGACTCCGGTCAAGGGAGATTATCACAATCCTTACTCCCTTGAGGATGTCAAAAGGCTTATGGATTTCCATGGGGCTCTGGTCGCCCGCTATGATGATGGGCGTTGGTATTTTCTCTCAGGTCGTCGTTGGTATCGTCTGGATAGCCCTTTTGCTCTTAAGGAGTGTGCTTGTCTCAGTTCCCGGGAATCAGATCAATACTTGCCTTGAAGCTTTTGCTCTTTTTTGCCAAGGAGTTTTGGTCAAGCCCTTTTGCCAAGGTTCTCCCCGGGGCTGAAGAGCCTTCGGGGCCTCTTTCCTTGAGAGAAGCAGTGGTGGTCTTTTATCATCTTGAGGCTGAAGACATGGGGCGGGAGAAGTCTTTAATAGGCAAAATGGTAAAAAATATCAAGTGGCTAGCTGGGAAGTTTGCCACCAAGACAGTCCTTTTACATTCATTTAGCCATCTTTCCACAAGCAAGGCTCCGCCAGAGTTGGCTTTGGCCATAATTCCTTCGGTGCGGCAGCGGCTTGAACGGGCAGGATTTCTTGTCCACGAGACCCCTTTTGGCTATCTTAATGAATGGAAGATGCATGTGGGCGGGGAATCCCTGGCCAAGGTCTTTAAGGATCTTTAATAATGATGAGGGTTTTATTGGTTCTCTTTACTTTGGTCTTGTTTACGTCTTCTCCTGCTTTCTCCTTGACCGTGGAGGAGATTATAAGGCTTAAGGGGGCTGGGGTCTCTGAAGAGATAATTGCTCTCCTTATAGAAAAGGAGGCGGAGTCTCGAATCCTTTCTCCAGATAGGACAGTGGGGATGGGAGAGATCATTCTTCCTGATGGACGGCGAAATTTTATTTATTATTCGGTGACCTCGCCGACCCTCGAAAAGGAGCCTTTATCTCAGGTAATTATCCCCTTCTGGGCGATAAAAGTATCTCCTTAAAGTCTTCTCTCTGGTCAAATAGATCTATTTCAGGTAAAGAATCAGCAAATTAAGAACTGAAGGGGGAATGTCTCTTCATGGCTAAGATCACTATTGTGGGAGCAGGGGCGGTAGGGACCTCGGTAGCTATCTGGGCCTTTGTCAAGAAGCTGGCGGATATAGTCCTCATCGATGTAGTGGAGGGGCTGGCCAAGGGCAAGGCCCTTGATCTAGCTCAGGCCAGCCCCCTGTGGGGATATTCTGGAAGGGTCATCGGAACACAGGATTGGGCGGCTTCCGAAGGCAGTCAGATAGTGATAATCACTGCCGGAAGGCCGCGTAAACCGGGGATGAGTCGTGATGATCTCCTTAAGGTTAACCTTGAGATTGTCAAATCCTGCGTGGAAAATACTATCAAGTATTCCCCTGAGGCCTGTTATATCGTGATTACTAATCCTATAGATGCCATGGTTTATACGGCCTATAAGGTCTCTGAACTCCCCAAAGAAAAGGTCATCGGTATGGCCGGGGTTCTTGATTCGGCTCGGTATAGATATTTTCTGGCCCGGGCCTTGGGGGTATCTCCGGCTGACGTCCAGGCTATGGTTATGGGCATCCATGGAGATCACATGCTCCCCCTGACCAGACTAGCCAACGTAAATGGGGTACCGGTAGAGAATCTCCTTTCCTCTGGGACTATGGCCGATATTGTTGAGCGGACTCGGCACGGGGGAGCCGAGATTGTCAGCTATCTTAAAACCGGAAGCGCTTTTATTACCCCCGGCCTTTCGGCCATCGAGATGGCTGAATCTATTATTCGGGATCAGAAACGTCTTCTCCCCTGTGCGGTCTACCTCGAGGGGGAGTTCGGCCTTTCGGGATGTTTTCTGGGGGTACCGGTGATCCTCGGGCGTTCTGGAGTGGAGAGAATAGTTGAATTCCCCTTAGAGGAAGGGGAAAGGCAGGCCTTAAGGGCCTCTTTTGAGGCCGTCAGGCGTCAGATCGAAGCCACTGGTCTGTGAGAAGAAGGTTAGGTTGGTTAGCTCTTTTTCTACTCGTTCTTCTAGGGGCCCTTTTTCTGCGTCCCTTGGTCTGGGAGAGGTTTTTCAAAAGGCTACCTTATGAGTCCTGGCCGGTCACTCGTCTCCCTTTAGTAGATCAGGGGCCAGATGAGGGACTTTTCCGGGCCCTTTCAGCCAGCCGAGCCTTTCTTGAAAGATCTTCACAAGAAAAATTTCCCTCTCCTCTTGGTCCTCTTAGCCGCAAAAGAATTCTTAGGACCTTAGAGGTCTTGGAAGAGGCCTTTAGGCTTCCTCGAGAAGAAAGATCCTCTTTTTTAAGGGACCACCTAGTGGCCTATCGCTTAACTCCGGCTCTTTTGGTCACTGGTTATTATGAGCCCCTTATAAGGGGAGCTCGCCGACCTTCATCTCGTTTTAATTTTCCTATCTATCGTTGCCCAACTGACCTGGTGACCGTTGATCTGACTCTTTTCGGTCTTGAGGGCAGGCTTTGGGGGCGTCTTGATGGGCGTTTTCTGGTGCCATACTACACCAGGGAGGAGATAGATATCAGGGGAGCCCTTCGAGGACGCTCTCTTGAACTTTTTTGGTTAGAAGACCCCATTGAGGCCTATTTTCTCCAGATCCAGGGTTCAGGGGTTATAGAGCTTCCTCAAGGAGAGAAGGTCAGGGTTCATTTTGCCTGTGCCAATGGCTGGCCCTACAAAAGTTTATCCCAGTTGCTCCCCCAGTCCAAAGAGATAAAGGGCCTTGAAGATATGAAGAAATATCTAAGGTCTCTTCCGGATCCTTTGGCCCTTTTGGCCAAGAATCCTCGCTACGTTTTCTTTGAGGAGGTCACCCGAGGTCCCCTTGGGGCCCTGGGCGAGGTCCTGGTACCGTTTAGAAGTGTGGCCCTTGATCATCGATTTTTTCCCCCGGGGGTACCTCTTTTTTTACTCACCGAGCTTCCGAGCTTTAGTCTCCAGGGCCAGTGGCAAGGAACAAGGTCCTGGGGGGGCTTGGTTTTTAACCATGATAAGGGGGCAGCGATAAAAGGTTTAGATCGTTTAGATCTTTTCTTGGGCACCGGAGATACCGCCGGTAGGATAGCCGGTCGGCTTAAGGCCGAGGGGGAGATTTTTTTACTTCTGGCTCCTTCAGAAGATCAAAGGGAGGTGCGGAATGATTAGGGCCAAAATCGGTGGGGCTCTTTTAATCATCAAACAGGGTGACATAACCCAGGAGGATACCGAAGCCCTGGTGAATGCTGCCAATGAGAGGCTAGCTGGCGGAGGAGGTGTAGATGGGGCGATCCATCGGGCCGGTGGTCCCAAGATTATGGAGGAATGCCGCCGTATTGGCCACTGCCCTACTGGACAAGCAGTGATCACTACCGGAGGCAATCTCAAGGCCCGCTGGGTCATCCACACCGTAGGGCCCATCTATAGAGGGGGCAACAAGGGGGAAGCCCAACTGCTGGCTAGTGCCTATCACTCGAGTCTAAAACTGGCCAGTGACCGGGGGATAAAGACTCTCGCCTTTCCCTCTCTCAGTACAGGTGCCTATGGTTACCCTCTCAAAGAGGCCTCTTCAATCGCCCTTGAGACCATTACAAGTTATCTTAAAGAGCATCCGGAAATAAAAGAGGTTCGGATGGTCCTTTTTGGAGACAAGGCCTACATGATCTACGAGGAAAGCCTCAAAGAATTAGCAGAGAAGGATCCCTTAATCAAAATGCTTTAGTAAAAAGCCTCCTCAAACGCTCATAAAGGTAATAGATGTAGGCGTAGTAAAAGTAATTTATATAATTTTTAAGTCTGATATCGGCTTGTGGGGCTTTGAGCCCTCCTATCCAGATTCGATATCCCAGGAAACGACTGTACGGATAGATCCTAAAGGCCCGATGGTATCTTTTCCTCTGGGCATCGTGGAGGAGGACAAGCCCTCCCGGCTTGAGATGTCTGGGAGCTTCCAGAAGACATTCCTGTCTCTTGCGTCCATCGACAAGGATCAAATCATATCTCTGGTTAAGCCTGCGGGGCCATTCTATATATTCCTTCATGGGAATCTTTCTCAGCTTTCTCCCTGGACCATCGAATCTGACCAGGTTTAGCCTTACGTGGGGGATGCCTTCGACGGCCTTGAGTACGGTCTCAAACCACGATTTGTTGTGTTCGATGCTCGTCCAGGTATAGCTGATTCCTTGGGAGGAAAGAAAGCGGGGGAAATAGAGGGTACTTCCACCACTACCCCACTCGAGGACATCTAGGTGATCCTTCTTAAAATTTAGAAGGACGGACTCTATGATTCTGATGTCTTCTTCGTCCATGTAGGGTTTGACATCCGGGGTAAATTCAATCATGGCCCTTGATCATAAAAACAAGGCAACGCCTTGCCTGGGAAAAAGGTAACCTGAGTTTTTTAACTTTAATTTGCCTCCGAAAGGCCTCTGGCAGTAAGGCCAGTTCTTCTTCAACTCGAGGGCCTTTCATGGCCACCAACACACCTTGAGGGGCTACATAAGGCCAAGCCAGATTATAAAAGGTCTTAAGGTCTGTAAAGGCCCGACTGATGACTACTTGATAGCCTTTGTGCTCTAGTCCTTGGCAATCTTTTCCCAGATAACAGCGCATTATCTTTACTCCCGAAAGCCCCAAGGCCCCCACAGCGTAGGTCATAAAAGTGACCCTTTTGCGTCTAGGCTCTATCAGGGTAAGCTTCAGGTCTGGGTGGACAATCTTTAGAGGTAAACCAGGCAATCCGGCCCCCGAGCCCACATCAAGGAGACAGGCTCCAGAAGCAATCAGGGGAAGGGGAGTGAGGCTATCGATGATATGCTTCTCTAAAATCTCAAGGGGGTCATCCAGGCTGGTGAGACCAAGTGGTCGGGCATAGTAGATGAGAAGATCGGCCAAACGGATAAGCTTTTCAGCCGCCTCTGGGCGAATCTCTATCTCCAGGGCCTTTAGCCCTTTTTCCAAACTTAGGAGTTGTTTTTCCTTATTTACCAATGCAGAATTGGTCAAAGATTCGGTTGATGATCTCCTCAGTGGTGGTTTCTCCGGTTATCTGACCAAGGTGGTCTAAGGCCTCTTTCAGATCAACAGCAATGATTTCTGGGCTTTCTTGGGCCTCAAGACCAGCCAAGGACCTTTGGCAGGCCTCAAGGGTTCGTTCAAAGGCCACCTTTTGGCGAATATTGGGAACAACCTGTAAAGATGCCCCTTCCTTTTGGCTAACCAGGCTTCGGTAGATCTTCTCCGTAAGTTCTCCCAAGCCTTGGCCGGTCAGAGCCGAGATAAAGACCAAATTTTCTGGATAAAACTTCTCTTTTAAGGATCGGAGGCGCTCTTCAGAGGCAATATCAATCTTGTTTAAGGCCACAATGTGAGTCCTGGATTCAATTCTCTGGTAGATATCCTGATCCTCAGGTGTGAACCCTTCTGAAGCATCGACGACGAAGATGACGAGATCAGCCTCCCGGATGCGTTCCTGGGCCCGACTGACCCCGATTTCTTCAATTTCATCTCGGGCTACCCTGAGACCAGCGGTGTCTATAAGATTTACCGGAATTCCCCTGATGGTAGCCAGACCTTCAATGAGGTCTCGGGTGGTTCCAGGAATGGCTGAGACAATGGCCCGTTCTTCTCGAAGCAGGGCATTGAGGAGGCTAGACTTACCTACATTGGGCCGTCCGGCAATGACCACCGAGATTCCTTCTCTAAAGACGCGAGTAACTTCATAGGCTGTCAGTAGTTCTTGGATAGGGGTGATTGCCTGAGAGATGATCTTCTGACGGAGTTCATAGTTGGAGATAATCTCGAGGTCCTCTTCTGGGAAGTCTATGGCTACCTCGATAACGGCCAAGGCCTCGCTCAGGGCCTCTTTGATGGCTTGGGCCTTTTGGGCAATTCCCCCCTTCAAGGCCGAAAGGGCTAGGGAGAGGCCCTTTTCACTTCGGGCCTGGGTAATCTCAGCAATAGCTTCGGCTTGGCTGAGATCTATCCGGCCATTGAGATAGGCCCGACGGGTGAACTCCCCCGGTTCTGCTGGTCTGGCCCCCTGTTTGAGGACCAGTTCCAGGATTTGAGAAAGAATCAAATACCCGCTGTGGGCTTGGATTTCGAGAACATCTTCCCGGGTGTAGGAATGAGGGGCCCTCATGAGGACACAGAGAACTTCATCGACCGGCTGATCTGTTTCAGGATCAACTATCCAGCCGTAGTACAGCCTGTGGCTTTCAAAGGATTTGAGCGTTCTTGCCGGTCGAAAAAGCCGGTGCATGATCTTTTCGGCAAGGGGGCCACTTATTTTGACGATTCCAATAGCCCCAGGACCTGGAGGGGTAGCGATGGCGGCAATAGTGGCCTCATTGT
>NZ_JBPMLP010000010.1:0-27025 GCF_054026695.1 Thermosulfuriphilus sp. | reverse complement strand
GCCTAACTAAAAGGAATGGAAACCATTAAGAGAATTAGAAGGATAAAAAAGGGGCCGCATGTTTATAGCCTAACTAAAAGGAATGGAAATTTCTTTCAGGTCATCGTCCTGCACCACCAGGAAGGGGCGGGTGGTGATATTAGCTTTGTGGTCGCGATCGGTCTTGGCACCGAATCGGTGGATCGCGGCGTAGATAATGGATAATGTTCGTTCCATAACCACGTGGTCCTTCCCCGCGTGGGGATTGATGTAGTTCTTGAGCTTTCCCTCGCTGGTGAACATTTGTCCTGGTCAGTAGCCCTGGCGCTTTCCCCGACGAATGGTGCTTGGCGCAAGCTCATGTCATCTTTTTGAGCCACCTCGCTAGGATTCGGACTCGGAATAGTAGCCCTTGCAGTTGAGGTTTTCTTGCACGGAGGAGACCAAATCTTCTCTAATTTTCATTACTGGGGGCATGTCTTCTACGCGCCAGGAAAGCTTGCGAAGGGCTTTTTTACATCTTTGTCGTCAACTTTCATCTTGAGTCCATACAAAGCTCCTTATTTTGAGAGTGGGTCTATGGGAAAATCTCCCGGCAACATGCTGAGCGTGTCCCGGCTCCAAAAAGTTTCGTCGGCGGGGCGTGGGGGGCCGCCGTATAGACCCCAGGGGACTCCCCTCTTCACTTTTAAAGCTCGTCTTTGAGGACTTTGCCTTTCTTCTTGAACCTCGTTTGCAACCTAAACTAAAAGGGAGTGGATAAAAGAATGGACTAGAAAACTTACCACCAGGGATAATTTCTAGTTTGAAAATCTAGGAGAAATCCTCCTAGGCGTTCCCTCAGCCGTCTGATGAGGGCCTCCTCCAAGAGATAAAGAGTCTCTAACTCTTGATGTAGTTCCTGGGTGACAAAGATCATCCCGCTTTCGGGGATCTTGTGATAGTGTCGCCGACAGAAATAATCCCGACACAGGTATGGTTTGGCTAGGAGACGGCATCCTTGATAGCCGACAAAGAAGCAACCATCTTCTACCTCTCGTTTCTCAGGGATAGGATGGCCAAGGAGATGATTAAGAAGGAGAATGATCACAGTAGTTTCATTTTCCAAACCTACCTTACAGCACCCCCGCCCCTCATCTACCGAACAGACTTTACACTCGGCAAAGGTCCCCACCTGACTCATGGCCTGGTTAGAACGCTCAATCCCCTCCCGGTAGCGCTCAAGGAGGCGGACAATCTCCTCTTCGGCCAAAAAATCCTGGCCGAAGCGATTAAACAAATCTTTGGCCCGAGCCATTTTGTCAAGAATAACCGCTGTGGCTTGGGCCTTTTTTTCTTCAGAGCTGAGGCTCATAGCTTAAAGGTTGCTTTCAGCTTGAAAGTCCTGGTAGCTGGGAAATGCCAAGCTTCTATTCTGGCTTTCTGGCGAATTTCTGTCAGTATTTTTTCTACCTCTTCCCAATCTTTGCAGATTAAAGTGAACCAAAGATTGAACCGATGGCGCCGGCTGTAGCAATGAGTAACCTCATTATAAGATGAGACCAAGTGGGCCACTTCTTCAAGGCGGGCTGGTGGTACGATTGCTCCACAGAGTGTGGTTACAAAGCCAAGCCGTCGAGAATTAAAATTGGCTCCTAAACGACGCAGGTGGCCCTTTTCTTTAAGACGGGCTAAGCGTTTTCTTACCTCTTCTTCAGGGAGTCCTGTCATCCGGCCAACTTCTGCAAATGGGCGAGAAACCAGGGGGATCCCCTCCTGCAGGATATCCAGTATGGCCCGATCTTTTTTATCCATTAGAATTTAATAGGTAATGTCCAGGATTTCGTAAGTCTTAATTCCTGAAGGGGTCTTGACCTCGACCTCATCACCTATGGAGCGTCCAATAAGGGCCCGGCCTAGAGGAGAGGTGACTGAGATCTTACCCGCAGCCACATCAGATTCATAGGGTCCAACCAGCTTATACTCTACCTCTTCTTCCGTATCTACATTGAAAAGTTTTACAGTGACACCAAAAATTACCCTGTCCGGGGGGGGCCCTTGGGGATCTATAACTTCGGCCCTGGCCAAACGGTCTTGAAGCTCCTGGATACGGCCTTCCAAGTGGGCTTGCCGTTCTTTGGCAGCGTGATATTCGGCATTTTCGGAGAGATCTCCATGGGCCCTGGCCTCCTCAATGGCCTTGATTACCTTGGGACGTTCAACATTTTGAAGACGACGCAATTCGTCCTTAAGGGCGTCAAATCCTTCTTTAGTGAAAGGGATCCGCTCCATCATGGAAGACACCTCCGCCCAAATCTGAATGAAGTTTTGTATTCTATTGCCAGAGATTTCATTAATCAAGGGGTAAAGGATATTGCCTTAAAGCAAGATTGGCGATAATTTCCTCACAAACTGTCATCTATCTCTCCATTTTTCTCATCACTTAGGGTAGGGGACAAAGGTCTAAAAGGGCTACCAAACCACACCACCCGATAAAGTAATCTTGACCGGCCCTGAGGGCAAGGAAATGAGCGACCAGGAAAGAATAAAACACCTCTTTAAAGATTTATCTCCAGAAGAGAAGACCATTGTTTTTGACCTCCAAGAAAATGGCCCTGATTGTGCCAAATTCATCTCTCGGCGTCTTCGGTTAGATCTATCTCGGACTATGGTGCTTTTAAAAGGGCTTGAAGAAGCCGGTATTCTAGAGAGGGTAAAGGGGACCTTTCTTAAGAAAAAAGGATTTTATCGTCCCAAGCACATGAATCATACTTATTATAAGCTTACTAGACCCACCAAGTTATATCTTCGTTCCCTTTTAAAGGTAAGCCCTCTTTAGGCCTGAAATCCTTATCTGCAGGTTTGTTTCCTGACCGGTTTAGAGGTAATAAAGACTAAACCGTCGAGAGGAGGTAGATATGCCCAAAGGGCCGGTACTTCAGATTGGGGAACTCATGTCCGAAGGAACTTATCACTGCTATCAGGGGGAGCTTGTTCATACTGAAGGTGGGCTTCAGCAGGTCTTTATCCTCGACAACCCCTTCTGGGGGCGAATGCTGATCATAAACGGAGTGGTCCAACTGACCACCCGAGATGAATTCATCTATCATGAAGCCATGGCTCACACTACTGTTCAATTGTTTCCTGAGGGAAGACCCTTGAGGGTTCTTATCTGTGGAGGAGGTGATTACGGAGTCTCTAGGGAGCTTCTTAAATATGACGATGTTTCCAGGGTGGTCATTGTGGACATCGATCCTATCATCCCTCAGGTCGTAGAAAAATATATTCCCCAGCTCCTTCCTGAAGACCGAAGCCGGGTGGAGTTGATCACCGCCGATGCCTTTGAGGTAGCTAAAAACTTTGTTCAAAATGGAGAGAGCTTTGACATCGTCATTGTGGACTCCACAGATCCAGATATCACTACTGAAGATGTTGAACTCTCTAACCCTTTATTTTCTTTAGAATTCCATCGTTTGATAGCCGATATTGCCCCTCAAGGGGTGGTTATCCAACAGGCGGCCACTCCTTTTAGCCTTGGTCCGGTTCTTACCAGAACGTATCGAGCCTTTTGTGAGGCCTATGGTCGGGAGAGTGTTTTCGTCTTTCGGGCTGATGTCCCGGCTTATGGCAGCGAGACGGCCTTTGTAATGCGGAGCCCTATCCCTAAGCCTCAGGAGCCCGTACGTGGCCACATTCCGCCAACTCGCTACTATACCCACGAGGTCCATCGGGCCTCTTTTGCCCTTCCCCTTTACTGGCAAGAGCTTCTCATCTAGGTGAACTCTACAGGTGGTCTCCTTCAAAAAGCTTATTCTTTATGAAGATAATCACCTGTTGGTGGTCAACAAACCAGCAGGTCTCCTGACCCAGGGAGACATCACCGGTGAAGACTCTCTTTTTCTCCAGGCCAAGGTCTATCTCAAAGAGGCCTACCAAAAGCCAGGAAACGTCTATCTTGGTTTGGTCCACCGCCTGGATCGAATAACCTCTGGTGTGCTTGTCTTGGCCAAGACGTCTAAGGCTGCCCGCCGCTTAAGCGAACAATTTAGACAAGCCCAGGTAAAAAAACTCTATCTAGCCGTGGTCTTAGGTAAGATATCGGGAGAGGGGGAGATCTGGGGCCATCTTCTTTTTGACAGGCGTCTGGGGCGGGTTAGAGTCTTTGGGACCCCCTATTCCCGGGCCAAAGAGGCCCATCTTTTTTATCGTTGTCTTAAAGAAAGACAGGGGCGGAGCCTTCTTGAAATCAGGCCTTCTACCGGCCGAAAACATCAGATAAGGGCCCTTTTAGCCTCTAGAGGATGGCCCATAGTAGGAGATAGACGCTATGGCTCAAGGTACTCCAAGGAAAGGCCTCTCCTTCACGCCTGGAAGATCACCTTCAAACATCCGACCAAGGACGAACTTCTTAGGCTTAAGGCCCCTGTGCCGCCCTACTGGCCTGAAGGTCTAAGGCCCAGGGGGTAAAAATTTCCGTTTTCGAAGGATTTGGCCGATTTTATTTATAAGCTTTTAGTTCAAATTGACATTAGGTAAGAAATCATATATTTGGAAACTAATATAAGAAAGATTCTACCTATAAGGTATAAGAAAATTGATGTCCGAAAAGAGCATTTTCATTTATCGTCAGCCTAAAGAGTCTCAAGAGGAGATTGAAAATCCGAAGATTTTGGCCCAAAGGCTTATTCAAGCGGTCAACCCCCTAATTGAAACCCACGCCGTTGAGTTGACCGATGAGGATCAGCTGCGCCTCACCTTAGGCATTATTTTGGGATTGGCCTACTTTGTTGAGCGCTGGCAACGCCTGATTGGCTTTGGTAAAAGGAGCCATAGTTCCTGGCAGGCTGCCTTTCTCAGAGGCCTTTCAGAGGAGGTGGCCTATCTATGGAAGGGGTCCAAAGAGATCCGAGAATACATTAGTACCTATATAGAGAGTAATTTTAAGCTTCTGTCTCGGGAACTAGACGCCTATCCTCTCCCCCTTGAAGGGCGTACTCAGGCCCTGCTTCACCTGGCCAAGCTTCTTTTTGAAGAAGATCCTGACCGACAGGAGGCCTTTGTCGTTCAGGCTCAACAGATTCTCAAGGTTTTCTTTAATCCTCCCTGATCTTTGAAAGATCGGCCACCAGGAGAAAAAGTTTGGCAATAGCCTTGAGCAAGGCCAAACGGTTCTTTCTGATATCTTCTTCTTTGACCATGACAAAAACTTGGTCAAAAAATTGATCAATAGGTTCCTTGAGTTTAAGGAGCTCGGCTAGAGCTTCTTCATATCTCCTCTCAAGGACCAATGGAGCCACTTTTTCATAGGCTATGGTCCAGGCTTGGTAGAGTTCCTGCTCGGCCGGCTCAAGGAGGAGGCTAACTCTTGGCGCTGGAAGTTCTCCCTGCTTTTTAACCATGTTCATGACCCGCTTGAACCCTACCGAGAGGGCAGCAAACTCAGGTCGCCGATAAAAGGCCTCTAAAGCCACCAGACGATCGTGGGCATCCTGGAGGTCATCGTAGGAAACAGCCAGGATGGCCTCTACTAGATCAGCCCGAAAGCCCCGTGAAGTCAGCTCGCCCTGGAACCTTCGTCCGATAAAATCTATTACTTCATTGAGGACCTCTTTCTCCTGGCGGTTAATCTTTTCAGCCAGGAGAAGAAGGGCCTTTTCTACAAGCTCCTTGAGTGAGAAGTGGAGGCGAAGCTTGAGGGTGGTGTTGATAATCCCCAGAGCCTGTCTTCTAAGACCATAGGGATCCGCTGTCCCTGAAGGATGTTCTCCCAGGCCAAAGAAGGCGCACAAGGTATCGATCTTGTCGGCGATTGAAATTATGGCCCCGGGCATGGTCTCGGGCAGATCTCCTCCGGCCCTGAGAGGCAGATAGTGTTCGTAGATGGCCTGGGCCACCTCTGGGGGCTCTCCTTCAGCCAAGGCGTACTCTCGCCCCATGATCCCCTGAAGAGAGGGAAATTCCTGGACCATCTCCGTCATGAGATCGGCCTTAGAGAGTCTGGCTGCTCGTCTGATGATGGCCATCTTTTCCGGGGCCAGCCTTTCGGCAAGATGGATTGAAAGGGCCTCTATCCGGATGACCTTGTCGTAGAGGCTTCCCAAAGCTTCATGGAAAGAGACCCCCTTTAGCTCTTCAAGCCGCCTCTCCAGGGGGATCTTTTTGTCTTCTTCAAAAAAGAAGCGAGCATCTTCTAGCCTAGCCTTAAGGACTCGTTCATGACCCTTAATAAGGGCGGAGGGATTCTGGGGGCGATTATTGTTAACGGCAATAAAGCGGGCCATAAGCTTTCCCTGGGCGTTGATTACAGCGAAGTAGCGCTGATGTTCGGCCATAGCAGTAATAAGGACTGGCCGGGGCAGGTCAAGAAAAGACTCATCAAATCTGCCGCAGATGGCGTAAGGATATTCCACCAAGTGGGCATTTTCTTCAAGAAGCTCTCGATCTTCTAAAATGTTGCCGCCCACGTCTTGGGCCCGATCCTTAATTTCATCAAGGGTAATGGCCAAACGTTCGGCCGGGTCAACGATAACGTAGGCCTCTCTGAGTTTGCGGACATAGTCTACAAAAGATTCGATCTCTATGGGTCCAGGGGCCATAAAGCGGTGGCCGTAGGTTATATTTGAGGCCTTAAGGCCAGCAATCTCAATTGGGATTGTTTTTCGACCAAAGAGGGCCAGGATCCAACGGATGGGCCGGGCAAAGCGCAGATAGACAGTTCCCCAGCGCATGGATTTGGGGAAGGGAATCTCCCGAATGAGCCTTGGCAGGAGTTCAATGAGGATTTGTTCAGTTTTTCTCCCTGGGAGACGCCGCTCCAGAAAGAGATACTCCCCTCGTGGGGTCTCTTTGATCTTCAGTTCCTCTACAGAGACTCCATGGGAACGGGCAAAACCTTGGGCGGCTTTGGTGGGGCGGCCAGAGTCATCGAAGGCAATCTTTTTGGGGGGGCCGAGAATGCTTTCAAAACGATCCGGTTGTTCTTCAGCCAGTTCAGAGACGTAGAGACATAGGCGCCTAGGGGTCCCTAGGGTAGTAATACCGGAACAATCCAGACCAGATTCTTCAAGGAAAGACCGGGCCAGTTTTTTGATCTCTCTTAAGGCCAGGGGAAGAAACCTAGCCGGGATTTCCTCGCAACCTATCTCAAACAGCAGATCCCTGGGCATATTTTATGACCTCCTGGACAATAGGGGGAAGCCAATTTCTTCTCTCTTGCTGAGCCAGCCCTCAGCCACCTTTTTGGCCAGGGCCCGGACTCGGGCGATGTAGGTCGTGCGTTCGGCATGGCTTATAGCTTTGCGGGCATCAAGTAAGTTGAACGTATGGCTGCACTTAAGGCAGTAATCATAGGCTGGCAGTACAAGACCCAGATCCACTAGACGCAGGCATTCCCGCTCAAAGCGTTCGAAAAAATCTCGCAACATGGCCACATCGGCTTCTTCAAAGTTGTAGATAGAGTATTCTACTTCGGCTTGGTGGTGTACGTCCCCGTAAGTGATTCCCGGGGACCACTGGAGTTCAAAGACGTTGTCTATCCCTTGAAGATACATGGTGATGCGTTCAAGGCCGTAGGTTATCTCTACGGAGACCGGGTCACAGTCAATTCCCCCTACTTGCTGAAAGTAGGTAAACTGAGTGATCTCCATGCCGTCAAGCCAGACCTCCCAGCCCAGTCCCCAGGCTCCCAGGGTGGGAGACTCCCAGTCGTCTTCAACAAAGCGCACATCGTGATCCTCCAGCCTCAAACCAAAAGACCGAAGGCTGTCGAGGTAAAGCTCTTGGATATCATCTGGAGAAGGTTTGATGATGACCTGGTATTGATAGTAGTGCTGAAGGCGGTTGGGGTTTTCTCCGTAGCGACCATCGGCCGGGCGCCTAGAAGGCTGGACGTAGGCTACCTTCCAAGGCTCAGGCCCAAGAGAACGCAAAAAGGTGGCTGGATGAAAGGTACCTGCTCCCACCTCGGTATCATAGGGCTGGACGATAAGGCACCCCTTTTCCTTCCAGTATCGGTTGAGGGTCTCGATAACGTCTTGAAAATACATAACCAGCTCCTTGGCCGGGTATTTAGCTAATGATCCGGCAGGCGGCATTTTATATGGCCACAATCCGGAAGACAAGCAGATGTATTGTTACAGAGTAGATTTTCCCAAAGCCAGGGGGATGCCTTGACAGTTTTTTAGGGGCTGGTTAAATTGGCTCCACTCTTAAAGGCCCGGCGGTCCCATCGTCTAGTGGCCTAGGACACCGGCCTCTCACGCCGGAAACCGGGGTTCGAGTCCCCGTGGGACCGCCAATTTTTTCCATCCCATCCATAAAACCTTTCAGTTGTTTCAAAATCTAACCAAATACCCCCTAGTGTTACGCCTTTAAGGAAAAGTTCTTTTTGTGTCACCAGGCTTTCTCCAATAACATAAGCTTTTTCTTCGTCTTTTAATGATAGCATCTAATTGACAGTCTAATTTAATTAAGAAACCTTTAATAGTAAAGTTAATTTTCTCTTATTTCTTTTGGTGTTAGAGGTGATTATGCCCTATTCATATGCTGAATCTTTGTCCAAAACACTACCCGTTTCGGAATACCCTAAAATTGTTGCCTTCGTCCATCCTCGATTTGGCGATCTTTCTCATCACAAGGCGGTAGTTATGCCCCCTCCTTCTTGGCCTGGAACCTACACTCCCGAAACACCACTATTTATCCACCTTACGGTTACTGGTCGCTGTAATGCCCGTTGCAAGGGTTGTATTAATGCTGCCGTTACTTTGGGAGTGGATCGTCCTCGAAGCCACCTGGTTACCTCTCAGGAGACAGTGCCCGAGAGGGATGCCCGGGCTGTTTTGAACCTTGTCCGCCTAAGCCCAGAAGGGCCGGTCACTCTTTGTTTTTATGGCGGGGAGCCCTTTTTGGTGCCCCAAAAGATGGAGGCCATCGTTAGAATTATCTCTAAAGCGCCAGAAGCCCGGAGGATCCGCTACCTAGTCTATACCAACGGAATGCTTCTTGATCGTGCCTTAGATGAACATCCCTGGTTGATGGAGAGGATCTGGCTCTACTCTGTCTCCATTGATGGTGACGAGTCTCAACACAACCGGATAAGAAGGGGGACAAGGCTTTCGCAGATCGTGGCCAACCTAGAGAGGCTTAAATCTTTGGTTCCAGGCCGAGTGCTTCAGTGGTCCACCTTGCGAGAGGACCAGTCTCTTCTCAGATGTTTTGAGCAGTTTATGGAACTTTACGACAAAGGGCTGGCAGATTATTTCTTTTGGCATTGGGTAGAGACCCCTGATCCTCTGGAGGATCTGGTTGGCTATGGTCTTCGATACGAGAAAGATTTTTCCCAGGTTCTAGACATCTATCTTGATTATCTGGAGCAAGGCCGGATCCTGCCAATAATCCATCTAAATGAGCTTATCCTTTACGCCCTTTCCGGCCGCCAGCGGGGCCATACTGCCTGTGGAGTGGAGCTGGCCAGGAATTTTGATCTCGTCGATGGTCGGATCCACGCCTGTGCCGACCTGCCCCCTGAGTGGTCTCTGGGCAGTGTTGCCGATGACGGGAGCCTCATCTTTAAGGCCCCTCCAGACCTAAAGTCCCTGGTGGGCTACAGGGAAGGATTGGGTTGTGGCCGGTGCGGTGTCTTGGCCTACTGTGGTGGACGTTGTCCTGTCCAGGCTCTTACAGGTTCTCCAGAAAGGACCCTCCAATACTGCCAACTGATCAGGCTCCATA
Source organism: Thermosulfuriphilus sp. (assembly GCF_054026695.1). Classification (NCBI taxonomy): domain Bacteria; kingdom Pseudomonadati; phylum Thermodesulfobacteriota; class Thermodesulfobacteria; order Thermodesulfobacteriales; family Thermodesulfobacteriaceae; genus Thermosulfuriphilus; species Thermosulfuriphilus sp. The sequence goes on along the minus strand of NZ_JBPMLP010000010.1, from coordinate 17,338 downwards.
TAGCCCTGGTCTTGGAACGTCTTCCCAGGATTGCTCAAGCCTTAAAGAGGGCTGGCTTAGGTCTTCAGGAGCTCTACGAACATTCGGCCTTTCTGGCTCCCTATACAGATGTTGTTCCCTAAAACCAGGTCTCTCTCTAGACCCTGACATTTTTGACGTAGGTCTCTAGGGCCTTGATTTCTGAGTTGAGCTGAGAGATGTGTTCTTTTTGCCTGAGGGCCTCTTCGGCGGCTTTCTGGCTTCTATAGGTTACCTCTTGGATTTTTTCGGTCACCAGTTCCGCTCTTTGAGAAGCATCGTGTAGATGGCGATTGATTTCGGAGACCGTGGCTGTCTGCTCTTCTACTGCGGCGGCGATGGTTTCAGAGATCTGGTTGATGGAGACAATGGTCTGGTAGATTTGGGCGATAGCCTCCACTGTCTGCTGGCTGTCATGCTGGATGTTGTTAATCATCTCAGTGATCTTCTCTGTGGCCAAGGCGGTCTGTTTGGCCAGCTCTTTGACCTCGCCGGCCACCACAGCAAAGCCTTTGCCGGCTTCCCCGGCCCGGGCAGCCTCAATGGTAGCGTTCAGCGCCAAGAGATTGGTCTGCTCAGCGATGGAGTTTATCAGCTTGACGATCTCTCCGATTTCCCTAGAGCTCTCCCCTAGGCGTTCGGCAAGATGGTTGGCATCTTTGATCTCCTCTTCGGCTCGATGGACGCTAACGGCAGCCTTTTGTGAATTATGGGAGATCTCCGTAATAGCCCGGGTCATCTCTTGGCTGGCGTTGTTTACCGATTGAATGTCAGAGGTTGTCTCCAATGAAAGGTCAGAGACCTTTTGGGCCTGGTTGTAAATTTCTTCATTTAAGTCGGTAACCTTTTCAGAAAGCAAGTCTACCTGGGTGCTCAGTTCATAAACTTTGGTAGAGACTTGCCTCAGGCGGATAACAAAGCCAGAGAAGAACTTTTGAATTTTCTTCAAAGAACAAAAAGATTTTCTGCTCTTGACAGATAATTCGGGCCTTAGGGGTTTGGGTTAAGTCCTGATTTTGGGCCAGAGAATCCATAAAATGGGCGACTTTTTTGTAAAAAAATCCCAGCTGGAAAAGGATGATCGATCTAATAATCGTGGCCATAAAGGCAATAAGAACAATTCCCAGGACGCCTTCGAAGGATAGCTTTTTAAGCCTATCATATCGATGATGCATCTCCTCAAATATATGGCTACTGAGGCTCTCTAAAGCCTTAGAGATTTCATCTCCAATGGCGTCCATCTCCTCCATAAGTTTGTAGCCCTGTTTGCTCCCTTGAGGATTTTTCAGGTTGAGGATCTCTGCGGCCAATCTTTTAAGCCTAGGCCAACGAGATTTAATTTCTTGGTAGAGCCTCCTTTCTTCTGGAGAGTGGATATGTTCAGAGAAAGACTCTAGATTTTTTTCGAAATCCTGGACAGCTTTAGCAAAATTGGCTTTTTCTTCCGGATCTCCTCCGATAAGATAATCATTAGGGGGCATGAGGGCCTCGTTTAAGGCAATTATGGTGGTCACCAACTCCTCTGTCCTGCTTCCTGAGAGGCTCTCGGCTGTCTTTATGTTGAAGAGAAGATAAGTCCCTAAGCCGATCATGATCAGAAAGGGGATCCAGGCCAAAATAACTATTAGATCCATTTTAGGTTGCTTCACGGTTTAGCCCTCTCGTTTAGGTTAGTTTATGTAGATTCAGAATTATTTAATTATTTGGTTAGTCTTGGAATTATTATAAGTTGTTCTATGATATCGGATTAGAGGAAGGGTTCTTTAAAATTTAATCTGTAATGATTCTGGGAGGTGATTTGATCCAAAGGTCTCGGTAGGAAGGGGCCCCTAAGGGCCCCTTAGAGAAAGAGTCGCTTGGCTTGAGGAAGGGCTACCAAGTCATGCTAATTCCGATGCCTCCATATAGGTAATCATGCTGGGGTTCCCAAGAAGTGGTCTCAATGACCTTTTTGGCGTCAGAGCTCAAGGCAAACCAATAACCTACCTGGGGGGTGACGGTGAAGTATTCCCCGACGGGAATACTTACGGCCACCGAAAGGTTGGCCGAATGCCAAGCAGAGTACTCATCGTTGGGGTTATCTGGGTCGGCGTAAGAGCCGGCGTCATCAGAGGCTTGATAGATGACGGTTGCCCCTAGATCAAGCCTGGCCTTATACCAGGGAAGAGCGAAGCTCTTGGCCGCCGAAAGCTCTATCCACCAGCCAGGGTAGTGAGAGACCTCCCGATAGATGGTCAAGTCAAAGTCGATACCGGTCAGCGGACAGGTGGCCGAAAGACCGGCATAGACTTCAAAAGAGTCATCCACGGCATCAAGGGCGTAGTAGATAGTTCCTACGTCAAGGCTGATCCCATAGGGAAGCTTGTCGTAGGTGTAACCCACGGTGAAGTCAGTCTCGCTCCAATCTGCCTGGCCCGCCTGCGGAGCAATGCCTCGGCCTTCATCATCTTCATTGGTATCGTAGTTACCCCAGACGTTTACATAGGCCCCTTTATAGGAGACGGTTAGTGAAGGCTCGATAACTACTGAGTCATTAGAAAGGGCATAGCCTCGCCAGATGTACTGAGAAAGCACATCTAACCCGGCCTCAGCCGAAGGCTTGTCTTGGCCCCAAGCCGGGGCCGAGGCCAGAAGGATGATTAAAGCCCCTAACCATGCACTCAACCGATAACGAACACCTACCATATTACACCTCCTTAAACGTTTTTGTGATGGGCACGTAACCTACAGGTTACGAATTTGTTACACAAGTAAAAAATTAGACAGCACTCTCTCCCCGTTCGCCGCTTCGGATACGCAGGGCATCCTGGACGTCGTAGACAAAGATCTTGCCGTCGCCGATCTCCCCAGTGCGAGCTGCTTCGGCAATGGTCTTGGTCAGGGCCTCGACCTCATCGTCTCGGCAGACGATCTCGAGCTTCACCTTAGGGAGTAGCTCTACCCGGTACTCTCGCCCGCGGAATTGTTCTACTAGACCGGCTTGGCGGCCGTGGCCCTCGATTCTGGTTACCGTGACCCCGGGATGCCCCACTTTGTTCAGGGCCTCAAGAACGTCGTTTAATCTCTCTGGCCTGATAATGGCCCGGATCTCCTTCATCTTGGCTACCTCCTTACTTTGCTTTTGGGGATAGAGAGGGGGGGCACCCCCCTCTCTATTAAGGTTAAGGGGTTTGGGGATTATTTTTTTAAGACTGACTGTTCATGGTGTAGAACTCCGGATAGGCCGGGGTGCCGTGCTCGATGAGATCAAGCCCCATGAGTTCCTCCTTGGGCTCTACCCGGATGCCCATGACCATATCGAGGACCTTGAAGAGGATAAGGCCGCAGCCAAAGGCCCAGGCAATCAGGGCTCCGGCTCCGATGAGCTGGGAGACAAACTGATCAATTCCGCCGCCGTAGAGGAGGCCTTTGACGAACGGGGGATCAATGGAATAGTTGCCATAGGTGCCGTCGGCAAAGATGCCTACGGCCAGAAGTCCCCAGATGCCGTTGAATCCGTGAACGGGAACCGCCCCGACAGGATCGTCTATCTTAAGGGCTTCCAAGAGATAGACTCCGGCAACGACAACAAATCCAGCCACTATCCCGATAGCCACAGCTGCCCATGACTCCACCCAGGCGCAAGGGGCAGTAATGGCCACCAAGCCGGCCAAGGCCCCATTTAAGGCCATGCCCAGATCAAAACGCTTAGTTTTGGCCAGGATGATGAGTAAGGCAGTGAGGGAGGCCGCCGAGGCCGCTAAGGTGGTGTTGACAGCGATCACCGAGATCCTCAGATGATGGGCCGAGAAGGTGGAACCGGGGTTAAACCCATACCAGCCAAACCAGAGAATAAAGGTCCCTAAAGCGGCCATCGGTAGGCTGTGGCCGGGAATGGCTCGGGGTTTTCCGTTTTTGTCAAATTTGCCGTAACGGGGGCCCAGGATAATAGCTCCAGCCAGACCAATGAAGCCACCAACGGCGTGGACAACTCCTGAGCCGGCAAAGTCAAGGTGTCCGAGACCATAAGGGAGCTTGGATAGCCAGCCGCTTCCCCAGACCCAATGGCCATAGACCGGATAAATAAAAAGGGTTATTACTGCCGAGTAGACGAGATAGGCCTGGAACTTGAGTCTTTCGGCCACGGCTCCGGAGACAATGGTGGCCGCAGTGGCCGCAAAGACCATCTGCCAGAAAAAAGTTAGGTAATTGCCCACATCGTAGCCGTCTCCGCTTAAAAAAAAGCCGGAGGTCCCCAGGAGGCCCTTCCAGTCCGCCCCCATCATGATACCAAAGCCCAAGGCCCAGAAGGCCAGAGAGCCAACCACAAAATCCATAACGTTTTTGGTAAAAAGATTGGTTACGTTTTTGGAACGACAGAACCCAGCCTCCACGCAGGCAAAACCAGCCTGCATAAACATGACCAGAAAGCCACAGATAAGGATCCAGACATAATCTACCGGAAGACCGGGATCAGACTTAAGCGTCTGGGCCCCGGTTGGATCGCCGGCCCAAGCCAAGGGGCCGGATAATGCTAACCAACCCAAAAGCCCCAAAGTCCATAAACGATGCCTCTTCATGATGAAACCTCCTCGCTGATGATTTCTGGCTTCTTCTCATAATCAAGACTTATGCCACAAAAGATCCAGGTTAAAAAAAGAACGTTGTATTCGGTGGTTATATAATGGAGAGTATGGGTAAGTCCTTATTTAGCCTGAAATCTTCCAATAATCTTACAAAGATGTAAGCTATGTCTTTCTGCTAAGTTACATAAATGTAAATTTATCGGTTCTTCTTGAGTGGAGGGCGTCCTCGACGGTGGGGAATAGCCGAGTGGAGTCCAAGCTTCTGGATGCGATAGCGGAGCTGCCGGAGGGTTAGGCCCAGATCCTTAGCGGCCCAGGTGAGGACCCATTGGTTTCGTTTAAGGGCCAGGAGGATCTCCCTGCGTTCTACCTCCCTTAAGGGTTGGCTTTCCATCTCCGGCAGAGGTTCTTCCTCGGGGAGACAACCCGGGTCTTTCTGGAGGAAGGGTTCTAGGTCTTCGGGCTCTATGGGGATCTTTTCGCAGACAATGGCCAGCCGTTCGATGATGTTTTCCATCTCCCGGATATTGCCTGGCCACGGATAACGAACAAGCCTCTCTATGGCTTTGGGGGTTAGGAGAATCCGGCGTCCATAGTCGAGGGTAGCCTTTTCGCAGAAGAAGTTGAGGAGCAGGGGGATATCTTCGGGGCGTTTTCTCAGGGGAGGAAGTTTAAGGGGAAAGACACTTAGACGGAAGTAAAGGTCGGCTCGAAACTCTCCCTTGGAGACGGCCTCCTCAAGGTTTCGGTTGGTGGCCGCGATGAGACGGACATCTATCTCTCTGGTCTTGGTGCTCCCCAGACGCTCAAACTCTCTTTCCTGGATAAACCGTAGGAGCTTGGCCTGGAGGGAAGGGGGAAGTTCTCCAATCTCATCAAGGAAGACCGTTCCGCCGTGGGCCTCTTCCAAACGACCGCTTTTGGAGGTCACGGCTCCGGTGAAGGCCCCTTTTTCATAGCCGAAAAGCTCAGCCTCAAGGAGGTTTTCGGGCAGGGCGGCGCAGTTGATCTTGACAAAGGGCTTTTCGGCTCGGGGGGAGAGCTCGTGGATGAGTCTGGCAGTCATGGTCTTTCCAGTCCCAGACTCCCCAAGCAGGAGTACCGTGGCCTTGGTGGGAGCTACTTTGCGGACCATCTCTAGGGTCCTCTGCATGAGGGGGCTTTTGCTGTGCCAGAAGAAACGTCTGAGCCGGCTCTTGAGCTCCTGGCGCAGGTTGAGGTTGTCTAGGCGAAGGAGCTTTTCTCGGGCCGCTATCTGCTGGTTGAGACTTACAAAATGGGCAATAAGGGCGGCTACGATCTTTAAAAACTTTATGTCCTCGGCTGGGTCAACGTCTTTGCCGAAGAGCTTGTCTACGGAGAGGACCCCGATGGGGTGCCTTTTAAGAATGATAGGGACGGCAATAAAAGAAAGCCGCTCCTTGGTTACAGAGCGGGCCCCGGTCTTGTTTAAAAAGAGGGGATCCGAGCGAACATCAGGGACTACGCAGGGCTGACCACTAGCAAAAACCTGGCCGGTAATCCCTTCGCCTACGGCATAGATCCCCCGCTGTTCTTCCTCGGGAGAAAGCCCATGAGAGGCCCGGATCACCAGTCTCTGGGTGCTCTCATCAAGCAAGGTAATGGTGGCTCGCTCCATGGCCAAGGTCTCGGAAAGGATGCCTAGGACCCTCCTTAGGGCCTTGTCTAGCTCCAGGACGTCGCTAATGACCTCGGAGATGGCGTAAAGGACTTCTAGCTCTAGGGCATCAAGAGATTTTACATTTTTGATATTAATTTGTTGCCCACTTTTTACATTTTCGTAAAGATCTTCTCTTTCCATCTCAGTTGGTCCTTGATAATCTCCTGGATTTCCATTTCTGTTAGGGGGCGGTTTTGGTGGCGTGAGGCCTGGCGGATAGCTTGGACTATGGTCTCAAGTTCCCCATCGGAGACGGAGATCCCCATTTGCCGAAGTTTGAGCCTTACGGCTGCCCGTCCGCTCTTTTTGCCCAGGGCCAGATGGCGCCGCAGACCTATGGCCCCTGGAGGAAAGGGTTCGTAGAGACGGGGATCTTGGCAGAGACCGTGGACATGGAGGCCTGTTTCGCAAAGAAAGAGCCCTCGGCCGACGATGGCCTTGTGGTCTGGAATTGGCTGGTTGGCGTGCCAGGCTACAAAGCGGCATAACTCGGCTAGTTTTTTCAGCCGATACTGTCGCTGGCCTCGCCGAAAATAAAGATAGGCGAGGACTTCCTCCAGGGCGGCGATTCCGGCCCTTTCCCCCAGACCGAGCACGGCCACATCCACCCACTCGGCTCCGGATTCCAGGGCGGCGATGGCGTTGGCTGTGGCTTGGCCAAAATCATTGTGTCCGTGGAAGGCAAGCTCTAGATCAGTGATGTTTTCTTTAAGCCAGCTGACAAGGGCGGCTACCTCCAGTGGGTTGAGGATTCCAAGGGTATCAGAGATCCTTATTCGCTGGGCCCCGGCTTCTTGGGCCGTCCAGGCGGCTTCAAGAAGCAAATCAGGCTCTGACTGGCTGGCATCCTCAAGACCCAAGGAGACGTAAACAAAGCTCTCCTTGGCTCGGGATATAAGCCTCCTTATGGTTTTGAGGGCCTCCTGGGGCTTAAGACCGAGCCTTTTCCTGAGGTGACCGGAGGAGATGGGGAGCCCAAGGTTGATTCGCTCTGGGCCCAGGCTCTCGGCTTCCCTAAGGTCATCTTCCCGCAACCTAGCCCAAAGACTGGCCTTTATTCCCTTTTTCCGAGATTCTCGGATAAGAAAAGAGACCTCTTCGCAACCGACCACTCCCAGCTCGACCTCTTCAATCCCTAGGGATTTAAGCCTTCGGAGGATCTCGATCTTGGTCTCCAGGCCAAAATAGACCCCAAAGCGTTGTTCCCCCTCTCTTAAGGTGCTGTCCAAGATCATCTCTCCATCCCTTCCCCTCAAATTTAAAAAGCAAAATAAGTTCCAAGAATTATTCTTCTTAAAAGAAATAAAAATCTGACAAAAAGGATTGTTTTGTCAGAAAAGGAGAGATTTGTCAGTTTAATGTCACAATTAATTGAAGGTTTCAGAAAATGAAAAAAGAACGTCCTTTAAGCATGTTAGATCTTAGGAAGGCTTTTGGCATAAGTATTGCCTAGGTTGTTCGGTCAAAATCAGCAATCGTCAAAACAAAAGATAAGGGAGGTTAGTTTAAATGAGGAAAATCGCTATCTATGGCAAGGGCGGTATCGGTAAATCTACGACCACCCAGAATACAGTTGCTGGTCTGGTAGAGATGGGCAAGAAGGTCATGGTAGTTGGTTGTGATCCTAAGGCCGATTCAACCAGGCTTCTCCTTGGGGGGCTGGCCCAGAAGAGCGTTCTCGATACCCTCAGGGAAGAAGGTGAGGATGTTGATCTTGATGATATCCGCAAGGTTGGCTTTGGGGGGACTCTTTGTGTGGAGTCCGGAGGGCCGGAGCCCGGGGTAGGGTGTGCCGGTCGGGGGATCATAACCTCTATTAATCTCCTTGAATCCCTGGGGGCTTACGATGAAAGCGAGGGGCTTGATTACGTCTTTTATGATGTCTTGGGAGACGTGGTCTGCGGGGGCTTTGCCATGCCCATTCGTGAGGGCAAGGCTCAAGAGATCTACATCGTCTGCTCCGGTGAGATGATGGCCATGTATGCGGCCAACAACATTTGCAAAGGGGTGCGCAAGTTTGCCGAGGCCGGTGGGGTCCGGCTTGGGGGGCTCATCTGTAACAGCCGGAAGGTTGAAAATGAAGAGGAACTCATCAAGGCCTTTGCCAAGAAGCTTGGCACCCAGATGATCTACTTCTTGCCCCGGGACAACATGGTCCAGAAGGCCGAGATTAATCGGAAGACCGTCATTGATTACGATCCAAACTGTGAAATGGCCCAGCATTATCGCAACCTGGCCAAGGCCATCGATGAAAATGACATGTTTGTCATCCCCCAGCCTATGCATACAGACGAGTTGGAAAAACTCCTCATGGAGTACGGAATTCTCGATTAGGCGTCAACCAAGCGTCTAAAGCCAATTTTTTAAGGAGGAAAGAAGAGATGATTATGGTCAGAGCCATTGTCAGGCCGGAGAAAAGTGCCGAAGTCATGCAGGCCCTACTTGAAGCCGGTTATCCGGCAGTGACCAAGATTGAAGTCGCCGGTCGCGGCAAACAGCGAGGTATCCGCCTAGGAGACGTCATCTATGATGAGCTTCCCAAGGAGATGCTCATGGTGGTGGTACCTGACGAGGAAAAGGATTTCGTCATCCAGGCCATCCTTCAGAGCGCCCGCACGGGAGACAAAGGAGCCTATGGAGACGGGAAGATATTCGTCAGTCCGGTGGAAGAGGTCTATACCATCAGCTCCGGGACGAAAGAAGCTTAAAGGGAGGCAGAGATGAAAGAAGTGCTGGCCGTGATTCGGATGAACAAGATCAACCAGACAAAAAAGGCCTTGGTGGAGGCTGGCTTTCCGGCCTTCCATGCCGTAAAGGCCATGGGTCGGGGCCGCCGACCGGTAGATTTCAAATACATCGAAGCCCTCAATGAGGATCCTGAAGACAGTGCCGATGCCCTGGCCGTTTTGGCCCAAGGGCCCCGCCTTATCCCCAAGCGGATGATCAGTCTGATTGTCCCTGATGATAAGGTTCCAGCGGTCATCCAGACGCTCATCAAGATCAACCAGACTGGGAATCCTGGAGACGGCAAGATCTTCGTTATGCCTGTCTCTGATGTCATTAGGGTTAGGACCGGGGAGTCCGGTGAGAAGGCAATCGACGAGATGACCGGTCAGTAGGTTTTTTAAAGGAGGGAGATCAATGACAGAATTGAGATTGAAAAAGGCCCCGGCTGTTGATCCACAGCAGGTGGTAGAAGAAATCGTCAACCTCTATCCACCCAAGGTGGCCAAAAAGAGGCGTAAGCACATCATTGTCCGCGATCCTTCAAAGGAACAACAAATAGAGGCCAATGTCCGTACCGTTCCCGGGATTATTACCCAACGGGGGTGTTGCTATGCCGGTTGTAAAGGGGTGGTCATCGGCCCCATTGTGGACATGGTTCACATTGTCCATGGCCCTATTGGGTGTGCCTTTTATTCTTGGGCCACCAGACGCAATCAGGGGCGCCCCCGTGAAGATGGCCATTTTTATCTTCACTACTGTTTCTCTACCGACATGCAAGAGGATGACATCATCTTTGGCGGGGAGAAGAAGCTGCGGACAGCCATAGAGGAGGCCTACCGAATCTTTAAACCCAAGGCCATCAGTGTTCATGCCACCTGTCCAGTAGGGCTCATCGGCGATGATATCCAGACCATCGCCAAGGAGATGAGCCAGAAGCTGGGCATTCAGGTGGTGGCCTTTAACTGCGAAGGCTATCGGGGAGTTTCTCAGTCTGCCGGCCACCATATCGCCAACAATGGTCTCTTCAAACACATCGTCGGCCTCGATGATATCGAGGAAGAAGGCTATACCGTCAACTGCCTCGGTGAATATAACATCGGGGGAGATGCTTGGGAGATTGAGCGAATCCTTGAGCGTTGCGGTATTAAAGTGCTTTCTACCTTCAGCGGTAACGCCTCCTATGATGAACTCCGGCGAGCCCACATGGCCCAACTGAATCTCGTCCAGTGCCATCGGTCCATAAATTACATGGCCGAGATGATGGAGACCCGTTTTGGCATTCCCTGGATGAAGGTCAACTTCATCGGGGTCAAGGCCACCTCTAAGACTTTGAGAAAACTGGCCCGATTTTTTGATGATCCCAGGCTCACTGAACGTATTGAGCAGGTAATTGCTGAGGAGGAAGCCGAGGCCGAACGCCAGATTGCTCCCTACAGGAAGCGACTTCAGGGCAAAACAGCCATGCTCTTTGTCGGTGGTTCCCGCTCCCATCACTATCAGGATCTCTTCCGGGATTTGGGGATGGAGACCATTGTTGCCGGCTACGAGTTTGCCCACCGAGACGATTACGAAGGTCGTCAGGTCCTTCCCTTTATCAAAATAGATGCTGATAGCCGCAATATCGAGGAGCTTCATGTAGAGCCGGATCCGGAGAGGTTTCGCTTGCGGAAGCCAGAGGAAATCCTTGAGCGTCTCAAGGAAGCCGGAATCATCGACTACTACGAGGGCATGATACCGGATATGACCCCAGGGAGTATTGTGATCGATGACATCAGCCACATCGAGCTGGAGATCCTCATTCGGCGTTTTAAACCAGATATAGTCTGCTCCGGCATCAAAGATAAATACATCATTGAGAAGTTCGGTATCCCCTCAAAACAGCTTCACAACTACGATTACAGCGGCCCTTATGCCGGCTATCGAGGGGCAGTCAACTTCGCTCGTGAAATCGACATGATGATCAACAATCCGGCCTGGAGCTACATCAGACCTCCTTGGAAGAAGGCCCCGGTGCTCAAGGCCGAGCCAGTGGCCCCTTAAAGGCCATAGACCAAAGATTTTTCGGAAGGAGAGCAAAGCCATGCTTGATATGACCCCTAAAGAGATTGTTGAGCGTTCTGCCCTGCGCATCAATCCAGCCAAGACTTGTCAGCCCATTGGGGCCATGTATGCTGCTCTGGGGATACACCGCTGTCTTCCCCACAGCCATGGTAGCCAGGGATGTTGTGCCTACCACCGGAGCCATCTCACCAGGCACTACCGGGAGCCAGTGGTGGCGGCCACCAGCTCCTTTACCGAGGGAGCGGCAGTTTTTGGGGGAGGCGGCAATCTCCGCCAGGCTCTAAGGACTATCTTCAAGGTCTATGATCCCGATGTGGTCGCCGTTCACACAACCTGCCTTTCGGAGACCATTGGTGATGATCTTCCTTCTATTATCAAAAAGGCCCGGGAAGACGGGCTTATCCCTGAAGGCAAGTGGGTCATCCATACTAATACTCCGAGTTATGTCGGCTCCCACGTAACGGGCTTCTCCAACATGGTCAAGTCCATGGTGGATTACTTCTCCCGGACAGGGGAGCCCAAGGAGCATATAAACCTTATCCCCGGCTTTGTTGAGCCGGCGGACATGCGGGAGCTGAAGGCCATCTTAGTCGCCTTCGGTCTAGAGGGAACGGTTTTCCCGGATACATCAGACGTCCTCGATACCCCTCAGAGCGGGGATTACCAGATGTATCCCAAGGGGGGAGTTACCGTGGCCGAGCTTGAGGCTACGGGCTCAGCCCGGGCTACCCTGGCCCTTGGCCCCTGGGCTTCAGAAGCGGCGGCTAAGGCCCTTGAGACCAAGTGTGGTGTGCCCTTTAAAGTCCTTGATCTGCCGATTGGTGTGGCCGCTACTGATCGTCTTCTGGAAGCCATCATGGATCTGACCGGTCTTGAGCCTCCCCAGAGCCTGGTCGATGACCGGGGGCGTCTTATCGACATCATGACCGACATGCAGCACTACCTCTATGGGAAGAAGGTGGCCGTCTTTGGAGATCCAGATCAGGTAATCTCGCTTACCGAATTCCTGACGAGCTGTGGGATGCGACCGATCCATGTCCTTACCGGGACGCCGGGCAAAAGGTTTGAGCTCCGCATAAGAGGCATCCTTAAGGAGATCTCTCCGGGGGCCAATGTCCGCGCTGGAGGAGACCTTTTTCTCCTTCACCAGTGGATCAAGAATGATCCGGTTGATCTCCTCATTGGCAACACCTACGGGAAGTATATTGCCCGGGCCGAAGATGTCCCCTTTGTTCGTTTTGGCTTCCCTATCCTGGACCGTGTCGGCCATACCTACTTCCCTACTGTGGGCTATCGCGGGGGGATGTATCTCCTTAGCCAGATTGTAAATGCCCTTCTTGACCGTCAGGATCGTGAAGATCCTGAGGAGTCTTTTGAGCTGGTCATGTAGGAGGATTTATGCCGGCAGTTATTTTTGAGGAAAGAAAGGACCAGATTTATACCAAGGGGGAAGAGCCCTTCCGGATTGTCTGTAATCGGGAGAGTCTGGCCGGGGCGGTCAGCCAGAGGGCCTGTGTCTTCTGTGGCTCCCGGGTGGTGCTTTATCCTGTAGCCGATGCCCTGCACCTGGTCCATGGTCCCATTGGTTGTGCGGCCTATACATGGGATATCCGGGGAGCTCTTTCCTCTGGCCCGGAGCTCCACCGCCTGAGCTTCTCCACCGACCTTACTGAGCGTGATGTCATTTTTGGCGGTGAGGAGAAGCTCTACCGAAGCCTAAAGGAGCTCTTTGCCAGACATCGTCCTAGGGCGGCCTTTGTCTACTCCACCTGCATTGTAGGGATCATCGGCGATGACCTTGAGGCCGTAGCCAAGAGGGTAGAGCAGGAGGAGGGGATCCCGGTAATCCCCGTTCAGTCCGAAGGTTTTAAGGGCAACAAACGGGCTGGCTATAATGCCGCCTGTCGGGCTCTTTTTCGCCTTGTGGGTACGGGAGATCCCTCTGGGATCTCCCCCCTGAGTATTAACATCCTTGGTGATTTTAACCTGGCCGGTGAGATCTGGATCATCAAAGACTACTACCAGCGAATGGGCCTTGAGGTGGTGGCCACCATTACCGGAGATGGACGGGTGGATGATATCCGCCGAGCCCATGGGGCGGCTCTCAACGTTGTCCAATGTTCAGGGGCCACCCTGGATCTAGCCCGAATGATGGAGAAGACCTACGGAATTCCCTATGTTCGGGTCTCCTACTTTGGGGTCGAAGACATGGCCGAGGCCCTCTATGTAGTGGCTGATCACTTTAAGGATCAGGCCGTCCTTCAGCGGACCAAGGAGCTCATCCAGGAGGAGCTCAAAGTTCTCTACCCCCGTCTGAAGGAGTTCCGGAAGGCTCTGGCTGGCAAAAAGGCGGCTATCTACGTTGGAGGGGCCTTTAAGGCCTTTTCCCTGGTCAAGGCCTTTCGTCTTCTGGGGATGAAGGTCGTCTTGGTGGGCTCCCAGACCGGCACTGAGGAAGACTACCGGGAACTTGCTGCAATTACCGATCCGGGAACGATCATCGTCGATGACTCTAATCCTCTAGAGCTTTCCACCTTCCTTAAAGAAAAGGAGGTGGACATCTTTGTCGGTGGGGTCAAAGAGCGGCCCATTGCCTACAAGCTCGGGGTGGGGTTTTGCGATCACAACCATGAACGCAAGCTTCCCCTGGAGGGATTTGTGGGCATGTATAACTTCGCCCGCGAGGTCTACAACACCGTCATGAGCCCGGTCTGGCGCTTTGTTCCTCGCCGGGCGGAAAAGACTCGGAGCTTTTTCAGATAAGGAGGGAGATATTATGTGTTGTTCTAGTCAATCCCATCATGGTCATCATGCCTGCAAACGCAGACTCTGGATGAATCGCCTTCTGGCGGCCAAGGAACAGCGAGGGCTTTCTTTTTCTGAGCTGGCCGAATCCTTGGGAAGGGATAAGGTTTGGGTGGCCGCTCTTTTTTACGGTCAGGCTACGGCTAGCCGGGAGGAAGCCGAAAAATTAAGGGAGATCCTCGATCTCGAAGAAGAGGTGGTCTCCTGTATCCAGAGGCCTCCATATCGCGGACGACTTCTGGAGGAGGTCCCCAGGGATCCACTGGTTTATCGTCTCTACGAGATAATGCTGGTCTATGGTCCGGCCATCAAGGCGGTAATAAACGAGGAGTTTGGAGACGGCATCATGAGCGCCATAGACTTCTCCATCGATATCCAAAAAAAATCGTCTCCGGCCGGAGACCGGGTGAGGCTGGTCCTGGAAGGTAAATTCTTGCCCTATAAAAAGTGGTAACAAGCCCCTTTAAGGCCCTAGTAGCCCCGAAAGACCTTTAAAAAACAGGGAGTGAGGAGGATGAGATGACGTTAGCTAGAGGTGTCTTCACAGAAAAGCGTCTTCATCGGGACTATGTCTCCACCACCAATGCCTGCAAGCTCTGCATGCCTCTGGGGGCAACCTTGGCCTTCAGGGGCATCGAGGGAGCTGTCCCCTTTCTTCATGGTTCCCAGGGATGCGCTACCTATATGAGGCGTTACATAATCAGCCATTTTCGCGAGCCCATGGATATCGCCTCCTCCTCCCTTGGAGAAAAACACGCCGTCTACGGCGGGGGCCCGAATCTTAAGCTGGGCATTATGAATGTGGCCAACAAGTACCAGGCCAAACTCATCGGTATTGCCAGCACCTGCCTCACGGAGACCATCGGAGACGATGTCCCCATGATTCTTAAAGAGTTTCAGCGGGAAACCGGACTTTGTTTTGATGGTCGTAGGGCCCCTTATATCGTCTTTGCCGCCACTCCCAGCTACTCTGGTACCCATAAAGACGGCTTCCTAGCCGCCACCAAGGCCCTTATTAAGGGCATTTGTCGCCCGGAGGCCCCTTCAGGGCCAGAGGTTGGTATCTTCCCGGGCTTGGTCTCTCCGGCCGATATCCGCCATCTGAAGGATATCCTTTCTGACTTTGGTCTCTCCGGGATCGTTATTCCTGATATCTCTGACCCTTTGGATGCTCCGGCCACCGACGACTACCAGAAGATCCCCCCTGGGGGGACTCCTCTTTCGGCGATTGAATCCCTGGCCAAGGCCCGGGCCTTTTTAGAGCTTGGCCGAATGGTTTCGGGGGAACGGAGCCCGGGGAGCATCCTCAAAGAAGGCTTTGGGGTGAGGCTTTACAGCCTAGGGCTTACTATTGGCCTCCGGGAAACAGACACCTTCTTTAAGGCCCTTTCGGAGATCTCCGGCAGCCCCATTCCTCGAAGATACGTCCTTGAGAGGGGCCGCCTAGTAGACGCCATGGTTGATGCCCACAAGTATCTTTTTGGCCAGAAGGTGGTCATCTATGGGGAGGAAGATCTCGTCATTGGGTTGACGAGTTTTTTGGTCGAGCTGGGGGCCAAGCCGGTTATCTGCGCCACCGGGGATTGTAACCGCGGCTTCGCAGAGAAAATCCAGACCCTTACCACCGGCCTGCTCCCTGAACCACCACGGGTAATTACGGGGGTGGATTTCTACGAGCTGGCCGCGGTCTGCGAGGATCATCCCCCTGATATTCTGATCGGCAACAGCAAGGGCTACCACTTGGCCCGGAGACTGGGAATCCCCCTTATAAGGGTGGGGTTTCCTATCCATGACCGCCTTGGGGCCCAAAGGATCCTTCATTTGGGCTACAGAGGGGCCCTGGAGCTCCTTGACCGCCTTGTAAACACTATCATCGGCCTGAGACAAGAGTCTTCGGCTGTTGGCTATACCT
Source organism: Thermosulfuriphilus sp. (assembly GCF_054026695.1). Classification (NCBI taxonomy): domain Bacteria; kingdom Pseudomonadati; phylum Thermodesulfobacteriota; class Thermodesulfobacteria; order Thermodesulfobacteriales; family Thermodesulfobacteriaceae; genus Thermosulfuriphilus; species Thermosulfuriphilus sp. The sequence continues at coordinate 1,569 of NZ_JBPMLP010000010.1, read as the reverse complement.
ATATCTAAGATGGTTTCTGTAAAGTGGAGGAAAGAGATGAAGGAACACAGCGTTGATATCAGCCGTCATCCCTGTTTTAACGTAGCAGTTAAAGGAAAATTCGGCCGGCTACACCTTCCGGTGGCCCCTAAATGTAATATAAAATGCAATTACTGTAATAGAAAATATGACTGTCTTAATGAAAGTCGCCCTGGTGTGAGTAGCCAGATCCTTTCGCCTTTTCAGGCCCTGGTCTATCTGGAGAAGGTCTTGGAGAAGGAGCCCCGGATTACTGTAGTCGGCATTGCCGGACCGGGAGATCCCATGGCTAATCCCGGGGCCACTCTCGAGACCTTAAGGCTTATTAGGGAGAGGTTCCCGGAGATGATTCTCTGCCTGGCGACCAATGGTTTGGCTCTCCCGGCCTATCTTGATGATCTGGCCGCTCTTTCTGTCTCCCACGTCACGGTGACCGTCAACGCTGTTTCGGCCGAGGTCGGGGCCAGGATTTATGCCTGGGTGAGGGACGGCAAGGTTGTCTATCGGGGGCAAAAAGGGGCGGCGCTTCTTCTTGAGCGCCAGCTTGAGGCTATAGCTGGTCTTAAGGCTCGAGATATCCTGGTCAAGGTAAACAGTATTGTCATTCCGGGGATAAACGATGACCATATTCTTAAGGTAGCCGAAGAGATGGCTAGGCTGAGGGTAGATATGCTCAACTGTATGCCTATGTATCCCACTAGAGAGACACCCTTTGAGGCCCTCGGTGAGCCTTCTGCCGAACTTATGGCTAAGATAAGGGCCGCTGCTGAAAAGTATCTCCCCCAGATGCGCCATTGTGCCCGCTGCCGGGCCGATGCCGCCGGGCTTCTGGGAGAAGATAGGTCTTTGGAGTTAAGCCTCTGTCTGGCTGACTGCGCCAGCCTGCCGCTCAGGGGCAAGGAAGATCGCCCTTATGTGGCCGTGGCCAGCCGAGAGGGGCTTTTAGTCAACCTTCACCTAGGAGAGGCCACAGGATTTCAGATCTGGGCTGAGCGGGAAGGACGCTTTGAGTTCATTGAAGAGCGTCCGGCGCCAAGACCCGGCGGGGGACTTAAACGCTGGATGGCCCTGGCCGAGATCCTCAGGGACTGTCGGGCAGTGCTTGTCTCCGGTTTGGGAGACAATCCCCGTTGCGTTCTAGAGGAAGCCGGCATTAAAGCCTATGAGATGACGGGTTTCATCGAGGAGGGTCTTCGAGCCATCTATTCTGGCCAGAACCCGGAGATTTTTAAAGGGCGGAGGAAAGGGTGTTCTGGCGGTTGCCGGGGAGGCGGTGGGATCGGTTGCCTTTAGAGAACCACGGATCTAATAACACGGATCTAAATAGACGGGGCGGGGAGGCCCCCGCCCACATCAGTTTGCCCCAAAAAAACAAGAAAAGATAATATCCTAATTTCTGGATTTAGCCTGCCTCCTCAGGCCTATTAGCCCCAAGAGACCTGATCCGAGGAGGAATATGCCTCCAAAAACAGACCAATCCATTCTAGTTGAAAGCCATTGAATAGTTAGCTGTCCAAGGGGCTTTTTACTTGGAGAAGGTTCCTGCGTGCC
>NZ_JBPMLP010000009.1:0-6582 GCF_054026695.1 Thermosulfuriphilus sp. | reverse complement strand
TTTCCCCAGAGAGGGGTCTTTGTTTTGTGTTTTTTCCGCAAAAGAAGGGGGGGCAGGGGAGGGGGCGCCAGCGGGGGCGCCCCCCGGCCTGCGGACCCTTACCTGCATGAAGCACGTCGGTCTCAATGTAGCTGCTGACGCCCTCATGACCTTGGCCTACATCGGAGTCAAAGGGGGAATGGTCATTATCACCGCCGATGATCCCTCCATGCACTCCAGTCAGAATGAACAAGACAACCGCTTCTATGCCAAACTCTCCGGACTTCCCATGCTTGAGCCTATCGATCCCCAGGAGGCCAAGGAGATGACTGTCTTCGCCTTTGAACTTTCAGAACGACTGGAACTGCCGGTTCTCCTGCGCACCACTACCCGGACGAGCCACGTTCGGGCTCCGGTAACCCTTGGCCCCCTCCCGAAAGAGGTGAGAAAAAGGGGAGAGTTCGTTAAAGATCCGAAGCGCTTTGTCCCTGTGCCGGCGGTGGCCCGGGTAAGGCACCAAATCCTCCTTGAGCGTGGCCAAGAGGCCCAGATCATGGCCGATGGCTCCCGGTTCAACGAAATCATTGGCCAGGGCCCCCTGGGAATCATCACCAGCGGTGTTGCCGTCAATTATGTCCTTGATGCTGTAGAGGAACTTGGCCTGAAGGACAAGGTCTCAATCCTTAAACTTGGCTTCACCCACCCCTGGCCTGTGGGCCTGATAGCCGATTTCCTAAAAAAAGTCGAAGTGGTTCTGGTGGTCGAAGAGCTCGAAGCCTTTCTAGAGGAGGCTGCCAGAATACTTGCCCAGGAAAGAGAGATCAAGGTCTCCATACTGGGCAAGGCCACAGGTCATCTTCCCCGGCTCTATGAGTTCAACCCGGCCATTGTTCGTAAGGCCATTGCTGAAGCCGCTGGCCTAGAAGCCCACGGAAAAAAAAGAGCTGATCTTTCCTGGATACCAGAACTACCTCCGCGTCCGCCCACCCTATGTCCTGGTTGCCCCCATCGCGAAACCTATCTGATCATTAAGGAAGCCCTTAAAGATCTTGGCGAAGAGGCCATCTATCCTACCGATATAGGCTGTTACACCTTGGGGCTCCTTCCGCCCATCCAGATGGCAGACTATCTGATATGCATGGGATCAAGTGTAGGAAGCGCCTGTGGTTTTTCGGCAGCCACCCAACAGCGGATCATATCCTTCATCGGAGACTCGACCTTCTTCCACGCCGGGATCCCTCCCCTGGTAAACGCTGTCTATAACCAGCATCGCTTCACCCTGGTAGTGCTGGACAACGAGACCACTGCCATGACCGGCCACCAACCAACCCCCTCCCAAGACCTTATGCCCCCCGGCTACGAACATCCTAAGGTCTCTATCGAAGAGGTCTGCCGAGCCATAGGGGTAAGAGAGGTGGTGACCATCAATCCTTACCGAAAAGAAGAAGCTCTTGAGGCCGTAAAAGAGCTCCTCAAAAAGGACGAACTTTCGGTCCTTGTCTCTCGGGCCCCTTGTATTCTCTATGCCCGACGCTTCAGGAGTTCCAAATAACTAGGAGGCATCCATGAAGAGATTAAAAATACTTTTTGTCGGTGTGGGTGGTCAGGGGATACTTCTGGCTACCCGAATCCTGGCCGAAGCAGCCCTTAAAGACGGCGTCCCAGTAGTGGCCAGCGAGGTCCACGGTATGGCCCAGAGGGGCGGGGTCGTGGAGTCAAACGTCCTCCTCGGAGGATTCAGAAGCCCGCTTATTGCTGAGGGGGAAGCCGATGTCCTGGTCTCCTTTGAGCCAGTCGAGGCCTTAAGGGCCCTTAACCGTTGCCATACCCAAAGCATTATCATTACTAACACCAGCCCTATTGAGCCCTTCACCGTTAAGGCTGGGATTGCTCAATACCCAGATGTCTCTTGGGCCATAGCCAAAATGAAGGAATCCTTTGCCAAAGCTGTAGCCTACGATGCCGAACAGGTGGCGAGGGAGGCTGGAACCTCCCGGGCCGTAAACATCACCCTTTTGGGGACTCTGATGGCCACGGCCCTTGTCCCTGTCTCCCCTGAGACTGTCCGGGAGACTTTGGCCAGCCTGGTCAAACCCAAATTTCGGGAGGCCAACCTAAAGGCCTTTGAGCTTGGCTGGCAACAATGGTCAGCTCAGAAATAGGCCAGTTTCTCCTGGCTGGGGTCTCGAACGGGGCCATCTATGCCCTTGTGGCCTTAGGCTTTTGCTTGGTTGAGGCCTCGACCAGGATTGTAAACTTTACCCAGGGTGATTTTCTGACCCTCGGGGGACTGATCATGTTCAGCCTTCTCGCGAAGGCCGAACTCCCCTACCCTTTGGCCTTCTTTATGACCATCCTATCCGTGGCCCTGGTTGGCCTTCTTCTTGAGAGATTGGCTCTTAGACCAGCCCATAGCCGAAACGTCCTCACCTTGGTCTTTATCACCATCGGAGCCTCGGTCTTCCTAAGAGGGGTCATCAAACTGATCTGGGGCAAGCAACCACAGGGCTTACCGGGTCTTCCGGGTCAAGGTAGCCTTGAGATCCTGGGAGCAACGATCACGGCTCAGAGTCTCTGGATCTTCTCCATCACCGGGGCTATCGTCATTTTTCTTCACCTTTTTTTCTCTCGGACTCTTTGGGGAAAGGCCATGAGGGCGACGGCGGCTAACCGGCAGGCTGCCCGACTTGTGGGGATCCCGGTCTCTCTGGTGGTAGCTCTTTCCTTTGCCCTGGCCGGAGCTTTAGGAGCAGTAGCCGGGATTTTGATCACCCCCATCACTACGGTCTCCTTTGATACTGGCGTCATCATCGGGCTCAAAGGGTTTGCTGCAGCCATCCTTGGCGGCTACGGCCATTTCGGCGGGGCCGTTCTTGGAGGACTTATCCTGGGAGTCACTGAGACCATGGCTGCAGGTCTCATCTCTTCGGCCTTTAAGGATGTGGTGGCCTTTGTCATCCTTTTGCTGGTGCTTTTTTTCAGACCTCAGGGGCTTCTTGGACGACCTCAGGGGGAGCGGGCCTGATGATTGCCAGACAGGACCAATTCATCCTCGGAATCATTGGCCTCATCTGCTTGGTTACCCCTCTTTTTCTCACCAATCCTTACTACCTGAACGTGCTGAACATCGTTGCCCTACATACCATTATCGTCATTGGCCTGACCCTTTTCATTGGCTATGCCGGCCAGATCTCCCTTGGCCATGGAGCCTTCTATGGCCTCGGGGCCTATGGAGCAGGAATACTGTCCCTCTACGGCCTCAATCCGTGGCTATCCGTGGCCCTTGGAGGGGTGGCTGCCGGGCTTGCGGCTTTCGTCTTGGGCCTAAAAGCCCTTAGGCTCCGGGGGCATTATCTGGTCATGGCCACTCTGGGTTTTAACCTTATTGTCACCCTGCTGATCATTGAACTAGAAGACCTCACTGGAGGCCTAACCGGTCTTCCGGGCATCCCTCCTCTATATTTAGGGGGTCTGTCTCTGGCCGATGATCGGAGCTTTTACTTTCTCGCCTGGACCGTGGCCCTGCTGAGCATTTATCTCGCCCTCAATCTCATCTCCTCCCGCATTGGCCGGGCCCTGAGAGCCATTAAGGCCGGGGAACTGGCGGCAGCCACCGTCGGGATAGATGTCCCCCGTTATAAATTGGTGATTTTTGTCTACAGCGCTGTTTTAGCCGGGTTGGCCGGCGGACTTTATGCCCACTATCTATCTTTTATAAGCCCCAAGACATTTGACATCTTTTTCTCCGTAGAAATTGTCACCATGGTTCTCATCGGAGGCGTTGGGAACATCTGGGGAGCTTTGGCCGGAGCAGGACTTCTGACACCTTTACCCCAGGTGCTCCATTTCTTTGAAGACTACAAAGACCTGGCCTATGGCCTTATCCTCATGTTTATCCTCATTCTGAGGCCAGAGGGACTGGTCTCCATTATCAGAAAAGACTCATAGACATGGGGAAAGGAATCCTTGAGTTCAGAAGAGTAAGCAAGTCCTTTGGCGGGCTTATGGCCTTGAGCGAGCTTAGCTTCAGTGTGGGGGCAAAAGAGATAGTTGGCCTTATCGGCCCCAACGGGGCTGGGAAGACTACGGTCATCAATCTGGCCAGTGGCCTTATCTGCCCAGACTCTGGGGATATTATTATGGAGGGTAAAAAGGTCTCTGGCCTTCCTCCCTGGCAGATTGCCGCCTTGGGGCTGGCCAGAAGCTTTCAGCACCTAGAGATCCTCCCGGGATTCACCGTTCTTGAAAACGTGATGGTTGGCCTCCACCTTAAAGAAAAAAGTGGATTCTTCTCCTGTCTCTTGGGCCTTCCGGCTGTAAAGAAAGAGGAAAAGATCTCCCGGGAAAGAGCCAGGAGAGTCCTTGAGACCCTGGGGCTTTCTGATCTATCTGACTATAGGGCCGAGACTCTTCCCTACGGACTTCAGAGGCAAATTGTCCTGGCCAGAGCCTGGGCCTCGGCTCCCCGGATCCTTCTTCTTGATGAGCCGGCCGCTGGTCTCAACTCCTCTGAGAGGGAACAGCTGGCTCGAAACATTATCAGGATCCGCAATTCAGGCTGTAGCATTCTCCTTGTCGAACACGATATGGCTCTCGTTATGGAGGTATCTGAGAGGGTCCTGGTTTTGAACCATGGACGCCTAATCGCCGAGGGCCTTCCTAGGAACATCCAGCGCCACCCAGAGGTACTTAAGGCCTATCTAGGCTGAGGCATGAAGATTAAACAGAGTCCTGAAGACTTCTGCGTCGAAGAAGTAACCAGCCTTGGGCCACAGCTTGAAGGCCCTTATGCCTTTTACCGTTTGAAAAAAAGGGGGGCCAATACCATTGATGTTCTCCGGGATATTGCCCGCAGGCTTCACCGCCGTCTGGAGGAAATAAATTACGGTGGCCTCAAGGACCGCCACGCCTTAACCACCCAGTATATCACCATAAAAAGCGGGCCAACCCACGATCTATCCGGAAAGAACTGGCGGTTAGAATATCTGGGGCGTAGCCCAATCCCTATGACTAAGGCCTATCTCCTTGGTAACCGATTCCGAATCACCGTCCGGTCGGTCAAGCTCTCTGAAGAAGAGCTTGAAAGAAGGCTTAAAGAGATAAAAGACTTCGGGCTTCCCAACTACTACGATGATCAGCGCTTTGGTTCGGCCCGCCACGGCCAGGGCTTTATGGCCAAAGAGGCCATCGCCGGAAATTTTCCCCGGGCCCTTTATCTCCTTCTGGCCCAGGCCAGCAAGTGGGATGAGAAAAAAGTCCGCCGTTTTCGGCGATGTCTCTCCGAAAGATGGCCAGAGGTAGGCCCCTGTGCTAGGTTGGCTCCCAGCCGTTGGGAGTATCAGGTAGTCGTCTTCCTGGGCCGGGGGAAGCTCTCTAAAACTAGAGCCCGAAAGGCCTTTTCCCTGGTTGATCGGGAGTTTCTCCTTCTTTTGGGCCAAGCCTATCAGAGTTTTATCTGGAATGAATGCCTAAAGGAAATCATGATTCGCCTGGGCATAGACCTTTATCCCCAGCCATATTCGGTCGGAACCCTCTTCTTCTATCGTAGGCTTGATCCCGAGATCCTCTTAAGGCTTAAAGAACTTGAGATCCCCACCCCTTCTCCTAAACTTAAATTAGAAGGCCTTTTGGCCGAGACGATGGAGGCTGTCCTCAAAAGGGAGGGCTTCAAGGGACTGACCTCATTTCGTACTAAGGCCAAGGGCTTGGTCTTTAAGACTATCCGCCGAAAGGCCCTGGTCTTCCCTGAAGAGCTTAGAGTGGAGAAAAGGAACTCCCGAATCACCTTGAGTTTTTTTCTACCCAAAGGAAGCTACGCCACCGTCTTTCTGAAGAGACTCTTCAGCCACTGAAAGATGGGCAATAAGTTCTAGCGAACAGGGTCAATAATCCCTTAAGCCTTAAAGAATTACAAAGCCCCTCAAGAGGTTAGGATGGGATAAACACTGGGAACAATTCAAGGATCTTCCCGCAGGAGTCGATCCTCTTTAGGAAGAAATACCTAAAAAGGAGTACCAAATGAGAACTCTTTATTCTTTAAAATTTCTGTTCCCCGGTCTGTTGGGGCTCATGTTTCTCTTTAACATTTTAATATTCTTCTTTAAGGCCCCTTTCTCATATCTCCTTATGGCCCTAAGTGGCCTTTGTTTTGTCTTTGGTTCCCTTGTCTCTGGAAAGCTTAGCCGTCAGTTGGGGAAAATTAGCACTGTGATCTGGGCATCGGCTAAGGGCCGATTTGAAAAGGGGCTGCACCCTGAAGGCCTATCTGAGATCCGGGAACTTTCCCGAGCCCTTGATGGGCTTTTTGCCTTTGTTATCGGCCAATTCTCCACTCTTGGAGTCCAAAACAGGATTTTGGGAGAAGCCCGGGAATTTATTGAATCATCCAGTGGAGAAATAAAAAAACACGCCCACGAAACCGGCCAGATGGCCCAGGAGATGAAAAAATCAGCCACTCAGGCCACTGAGGATATTGAGACCATCTTTATTGCCTTAAGGGACCTTTCCACTGCGGCCACGGAGATTGCCCAGAGTATCTCCACCACAGCACAGAAGACCAATGAGGAACAAGAACACGCCTTGCCCACCAAGAAGATCATCTCA
>NZ_JBPMLP010000008.1:0-74912 GCF_054026695.1 Thermosulfuriphilus sp. | reverse complement strand
AATCAACAGTGGCTGGAGCATGTAGGCTATGGAGATAAGGCCTCCCAGACCATCGTCACTATAAGTCTTGGTGGAAGCTTCTAGATGCTTTAGGGCCCGCGGCACCAGAGGCCTCTGGGCCCGAAATTTTTTTTGGGGAGGTTGAGGATGGATTGCTTGAGGAGAACTGTTTGGTGGTTGTTGGCACTCTTTCTTTGCCTTCAGGCCTCGACTTGGGCTGATCGCAGCAACTTTCAGGTCTTTAAGGGATCATATCGTGAGAAGATGGGGGCCTATAAGGAGGCCATCAAGCAGGCCTCAGCCTGGGGAGATCGCAGTAACTTTCAGGTCTTTGAGGAATCATATCGCTACGAGAAGATGGGGGCCTATAAGGAGGCCATCAAGGCCCTTTTGCCCCTTTATCAAGAAAAGCCCCGGAGCTATCTTCTTAATTTGCGCCTGGGCTGGCTCTATTATCTCTCTGGTCAATATGCTGACTCCATAGAGTATTATCAGCGGGCTATGGAGATTCGGCCCTCTTCAATAGAGGCCGCTTTGGGCCTCTCCCTTCCCCTTATGGCCCGGGGTAACTGGGGCAGGGTTGAGCGCCTGATGAATCAAATCGTTAGTCAGGATCTCTACAACTACTACGCTAATCTTCGGCTGGCCGTGGCCTTGCGCCTTCAAAATAAAGCCTCCCTGGCCGAAAAAGTGGTCCGGAAAATGTTAAAGTTTTATCCGACGAGCCTTGACTTCCTGGTTGAATTGGGACGGGCCCTTACATGGCAGGGCAAAAAAGAAGAGGCCCGGAAGATCTTCCGGAGGGTCCTTCTACTTGACCCCCAGAATGTCGTGGCCCGCCAAGCCTTGAAGAAATAGATGACTTTGTCCCTTTTCTCGTTTATTTTTCTCTTTTAGATCCTCTTTAAGGGGGTTTTGAGATGATTTTTCCTGAGTATCGTCCTCGTCGTCTCCGCCGCAATGAGATCCTGCGCTCCATGGTCCGGGAGACGGATCTTTCGGTGAGAAATCTTATTTATCCTCTTTTTGTCTGTCCAGGCAAAAAGGTCCGCAACCCAGTGGCCTCCATGCCAGGGGTCTTTCAGCTTTCGGTCGATGAGGTAGTCAAGGAGGCCGAAGAGGTAGCTAGGCTGGGGATCCCGGCGGTGATCCTTTTTGGTCTTCCGGAGAAAAAAGACCCAACGGGTTCTGAGGCCTGGAGCAAAAAGGGGGTGGTGCAGAAGGCCATTGGCGCCATCAAAAAGGCCGTTCCAGAGCTGGCAGTTATCACCGACGTTTGTCTCTGTGAATACACCAGTCATGGTCACTGTGGACTCCTTAAGGGACAAACCATTGACAATGACGCCACTCTTGAAGTTTTAGCCCGGGTGGCGGTCTCTCATGCCCGGGCCGGGGCTGACATGGTCGCTCCCTCTGATATGATGGATGGTCGGGTAGGGCGTATCCGAGAGGCCCTGGATGAGGCCGGTTTTTCCATGGTCTCCATTATGTCTTATGCCGTCAAATATGCCTCAAGTTTCTACGGACCCTTTCGGGAGGCTGCCGAATGTGCCCCTCAGTTTGGCGATCGCAAAAGCTATCAAATGGATCCGGGCAATTCCAATGAGGCCATTCGGGAGGCAGCTTTGGATGTTGAAGAGGGGGCCGATATCCTTATGGTCAAGCCAGCCATGCCTTATTTGGACATCATCCGCCGCCTGAGCGAGGAGTTTACTCATCCCCTGGCCGCTTATCAGGTCTCCGGGGAATACGCCATGATCAAGGCAGCGGCTCAAAAGGGGTGGCTTTCTGAGGAGGCGGTAATGATGGAATCTCTTCTTTCCATCCGGCGGGCCGGGGCTGTTTTAATCCTTACCTATTTTGCCAAAGATGCCGCCAGAGTCCTCAAGGGAGAGTGATTAAACCGATGAAAAGACCCCACGAATTCATTCCCCGTCTGGTGGCCTGGGAGGTCACCCGCAACTGTAATCTCAACTGTGTTCATTGTCGGGCAGCGGCTACTCGCGGTCCTTATGAGGGAGAGCTCTCTACAGAGGAGTGTCTCCGGGTGTTACGAGAGATTCGGGAACTGGGCCAGCCGGTGATCATCTTGACCGGTGGCGAACCCCTTTTGCGCCCGGATATTTTTGAGTTGGCCAGTTATGGTACAGAGCTTGGCCTTCGCATGGTTATGGCCCCCAACGGGACCCTCATCACCGAAGAGGTGGCCCAAAAGATGAAAGCTTCGGGCATCCAGAGGGTCTCCATTAGCCTTGACGGAGCCAGCCCAGAGGCCCATGATTCCTTTCGGAAGATGCCCGGGGCCTTTGAGGGGGCCTTAAGGGGAATCCGGATTCTCAAAGAGGCTGGCATTGCCTTCCAGATAAACACTACTATTACCGAAATAAACCTTGAGGAAATCCCTAAAGTCTTTGAGTTGGCCGTTTCTTTAGGGGCCGTAGCCCATCACATCTTTCTTCTGGTGCCCACGGGCCGGGGCAAGGAGCTGGCCCATCAGGCCCTTTCCGCAGCCAAGTATGAAGAGACCCTTAACTGGTTTTATGAGCAGTCTAAGTCCGCTCCCCTTCACATCAAGGCTACCTGTGCCCCCCACTATTATCGTATCCTGAGAGAAAGGGCCCGGGAGGAAGGCCTGGAGGTTACCCCTGAGACCCACGGTCTGGATGCTGTAACCCGCGGTTGTCTGGGGGGTATTGGTTTTTGTTTCATCTCTCATCGTGGCCAGGTCCAACCCTGTGGTTATCTAGAACTTGATTGTGGAAATCTGCGGGAGAAGCCTTTTCCTGAGATCTGGCGTACCTCCGAAATTTTCCTGAATCTCCGCAACTTTAAGGCCTACAAAGGTAAGTGTGGCCGCTGTGAATACATCCGGGTCTGCGGGGGATGTCGGGCCCGGGCTTACGAGATGACCGGAGACTATCTGGCCGAAGAGCCTCTATGTCTCTACCAGCCTAAGAAATCCCCTCGGTCTGCCTAGACCTTAGAGTCTGGAATTTTCCTCTGGTCAAAGATACTCTAAAGGCCCTATGGGTACTTATGAGGCCATCTTTCTGGGAACCTTTGCCTCCCTGCGGCATCCCTATTTTCGGCTTTTCTTTTTGGGCCAAGCCGCCTGCCTGATCGGCATCTGGATGCAGACTACAGCCCAGCGCTGGCTGGTGCTCGAGCTTACAAATTCGCCGGCCATACTTGGGCTCCTGGGGGCTGTGGGCTCTTTGCCCGTCTTTTTTTTCTCCTTTCTGGCGGGCTGGTTGGCCGATCGCCTTCCCAAAAGGAGGCTCTTGCTTCTGGCCAAAGGTTTGGGTGGCCTCCAGGCCCTGACCTTAGGTTTTATTACCCAGATGGGCTGGGTGACGGCTTGGCATATCCTGTCTCTGGCGGCCTTTTTAGGGCTGGTAAATGCCTTGGAGCTCCCAGTTCGCCAGGCCTATCTTTATGAGCTAGTAGAGCCCGAAGATATCACCAATGCCGTGGCCCTTCATTCTTCGGCCTTCAACCTGGCTCGCTTTTTAGGGCCGGCCCTGGCGGGGCTTCTCATGGCCCGTTGGGGGGCTTGGCCCTGTTTTTATCTTAATGCCCTGGGCTTTCTGGCAGTGGTCCTGGCTTTGTTCTTTATCCCTTTGGAGGGAAAGATTCGCAAAGACAGCCGAGGTCTCTTTGGAGATCTCCGCGAGGCTCTCTCCTTTGTCGTCGGCCATCCTTTGATCCGGAGCGTGCTTCTGCTGGTAGCTACCTTTAGCATCTGTCTTTTGCCATATGCCGTTCTGCTACCGGTCTTCGGGCGGGACATCCTCGGGGTTGGAGCCAGGGGCTATGGTTTTCTCATGGCCGCCAACGGGGCCGGAGCCTTTACCGGGGCCATCTTCCTGGCCACAGTGGCTGCTTTAATCGACCGCAGGCGATGGATTATAAGGAGTGCCTTTCTGCTTCTGATTTCCTTGCTGGCCTTTGCCTGGTCACGCCATTTTTATCTCTCTGTAGGCCTGCTCTATCTATCTGGGATCAATATGGTTTTTACCTTTAACAGTGCCATCAGCCTCCTCCAGACTAGCTCTCCTTCAGAGCTCAGAGGTCGGGTTATGGGCCTTTTCTCGATGTCTTTTCTGGGGCTTTTCCCCCTAGGAAGCCTTTTTTTCGGCTGGCTGGCTGAAAGGTTTGACCCCCAACAGGCTTTAAGTCTGGGGGTTTTTCTGGCGGCCATCGCCATCGCCTATCCGGCCCAAAGGTTAAGGATGACTCTTTGAGTCTTTTACTGGTAGTATCTGGGCCAATCGTTCTATAAGGTCTCGAGCCTCATCAGAGGGCCTCTCTGGTAGAAGGATCTCAAAGAATACTAAAAAGTCCCCACGCTTCTTGGAGGCCATGATCCCCTCACCAGGGAACTTAAGAGGTCTACTCAGCTCTGGTGGTGGAGGAAGCTCTATTTCCCGCTGGCCGGTCAGGGTCGGGATGGTCAGCCGCCCCCCAAGGAGGGCCTGCCATAGGGGGATCCTCACCCGGGCAATGATATCAAGACCTCGTCGGCTGAAGACCGGATCTGGCCGGACGGAAATCTCCACCTGGAGACGCTCCCCGTTCTCCAGGGTTTTGTCAATTATGGTGCCGTCTTCTGTGCCTGGGGGAATGGCGATATTTACCGCCTGTCTAGGGCGGAACCGCCCCTGCCCCTGGCACTGAGGGCAGGGGCTCTCAATAATAAATCCTCTTCCCCGGCACGTGGCGCAGACAATGCCGATTTCCTCCTCCCGCCATTGATGTTTGATGACTCCCTGGCCTTGGCATTCAGGGCAGGAAAGTTGCCGTCCTCCGGGATCCTCTCCCGTGCCCTCACAGGTCGAGCAGGTGACCTCGCTTCCGAGGATGAGAATCTCTTTACTGGCTCCAAGAACAGCCTCTCTAAAAGAGATCTCTAAGAAATGGACAGTAATGGCTCCAGCTCCGGGAGGCGGCTCCCGGAGATGTTCCTTTAGGTATTGATAGGCTTCCAGGATGGCCTGAAATTCCTTAAGGGCCCGGGGATCCGGATTCACATCTGGATGATAACGGCGTACCAGACGCCGGAAGGCCTGTCGAAGGTCGCTTAAGGTGGCGTTGCGAGAAAGCCCGAGAAGACGATACGGATCTTTTTGCATAATGCTGGAATGTCCTTACCCTCAAATTGTCCACTAACTTAGCAAAAAAACTTGATTCTTTGAACTGCCCCATTTTTTGAAAGCCCCCAAGGGCCTTTCTTATTTGCTGAATTATGGGAAATTACCGATACGAGTTTTGTGTAATTACTTAGTATCAAACCTAAGGAGGATCTATGAGATTTAGGTGCTTGGGATCTTCGGCCAGGGTGGGTGGGATGTTTGTTCTCATTATATTTTCCCTGGCCATCATTTTTTGGGTCACCCACGGCTACAGTAAGCTTGCCCTCAAGGAAAGGGCTACGGCCAGGGATTTCAAGTTTTGGGAACATCTTTTGGCTCTGGAAAAGGATATTATTCAGATTCAACAGTGGTTGACAGACGTCTCGGCCACCAGGGGACAGGATGGTCTGGATGAAGGCCTGGAAGAGGCAGAGAGGTATTATCAGGATTTGCTCAAGCGCCTATCGCTGATTGAGGCCTTCTGTCGTCAGAAGGCCAAGGAATCCTGTCTTAAGAGGGTATCTCTTCTCCGGACCAAGGCCAGTCAGTACTATGAGCTCGGCCGGCAGATGGCCCGACTCTATATTGAAAGAGGGCCTGAGCGGGGCAACGACTTGATGGCCCTTTTTGACCAATCCGCTGAAGAACTTCAGATTATCCTGGTCCCATTTATCAATCAGGAAAAAGAGGAGCTCTTAGGGGCGCTGGCGGCTGGTGGGGCCATGGTAAGGCCGAGAATATTGTTGGCCGCTTTATTGGGAGTCTTCTTCGTTTTTGCCTGTTTAGTAGCTCTGGGTATTAATCGTAGTTTCTCGGCCAGTCTTAAGGATGGGGAAAGGGTGGCCCTTAAGGGGGCTCGGGGAGATCTTCGAGAATTTCTCCTTGAAGCCAGGCGGGATGGGTTGGGTCGGCTCTCAAAGGCCATAAACAGCATGATCTATAGCCTGGGCCAGGCCATTATGACCCTTAAAGTCCAGGCCAACTCCTTTGAGGCTGCCTCCGAGGTCATCCAGACAGCCGGAGAGACGGTCTCCCAGGGGGCTGATCGCCTCAGAGAGATCTCCCGTCAAGTCGTTAGCTCTGCTGGAGCTGCCGCAGAGAATCTAAACACGGTGGCTTCGGCCTCAACAGAGATGGCCACGGCTACTGAGGAGATCGCCCGCCATATTGCCCAGACGGCCCACAAGGCCGAAGAAACAGCCCAAGCAGCCCGACAAGCCAAAGAACTGATCGATCGGCTGGGGCAAAGCTCCGAGAGAATTAACGATATTATTAAAGTTATCAATACTATTGCCGAGCAGACCAATCTTTTGGCGCTGAATGCCACCATTGAGGCGGCCCGAGCCGGTGAGGCCGGCAAGGGCTTTGCCGTGGTGGCCGGTGAGGTCAAGGAACTGGCCCGGCAGACAGCCCAGGCTACCGAAGAGATCACTCAGATGATTAGTGACATCCAGCTCCATACCGGCCAAGCAGTGGACTTTGTGGCTCGTATTGCCGAGGCTATTGCGGAGGTCAATGATCTTGCCGCCAGTGTGGCCAGTGCTGCCGAGGAACAGACTGTAGTCGTCTCCGATATTGACAAAAATGTCAATGCCTGTGCTCGGAAGATGAAAGAGGTCGAGCGAGTCTTGAAGGATTTGGCCTATCAGGCCCAGGATTTTGCCTCCCAGGCCCGGATTGTTGCTATCTCCAAAGACGTCATTGCCGAGATGGTCTCAGAGATTCGGGTCCTTGCGGATCAATATGAGGTGGATCCCGAGACCTTGACCAGAGCAGGCCAGGAAGTCGATGATCTGGTTAAACTCAAGGCCATAATGCTTCAGCACTTTCAGTGGCGAGAAAAGGTGCTGGCTGCGGTCTTAAAGAGGCAGGTTCCGGATGTGGAGCGAGATCCTGAAAGATGTGGCCTCGGCCAATGGCTGAAGACCTTTGTCCCCTCAGGGGCTGAAAAGGAACTCATATCCGCCCTTATCCCCATTCATCAGAAGCTTCATCTTTCAGTAGAAGCCATAGAGAGGGCCATCAAAGAGGGCCGAAAGACCGAAGAGGTCCTTCAGTACCTAAAGGATCACATCAATCCCCTCTTCAGCGAGATCATGACCTATCTTCAGGGGCTTATCCGGCTCATGGCCTCTAAAGAAGGCCCATGATTTGGATTGACAGGCCTGCTTGATTTCTGCTTTAAGGTCTCTGTGTTCAAGCAGGTAGCCTGTCTGGAGGAAAAGCTTACCTATCGTTTTCGTGATCCAGCCCTCTTGCTCGCTGCCCTGATTCATCGTTCTTATCAGGGAGATCGTCCAGAAGGTCTTCCTTACCGAGACAATGAGATCCTCGAGTTTTTAGGGGATGCTGTCCTTGATCTAATTATTAGCCAGCTACTGGTGGCCCGCTATGGCGACCGTTACCGAGAGGGAGATCTGTCTCGGATGAGGGCCTATCTGGTCAATGAGGAGCGTCTAGCCCGGGTAGCAGAGAAGCTCGGCCTGGGAGACTGTCTCCTGATCGGTCGGGGAGAGGAATTAACCGGGGGCCGGAAGAAGCCGTCCATCCTGGCCGGGGCCTTTGAGGCTGTGGTTGGAGCTATATTTTTAGACGGGGGATACGAGGTTGCCTATTCCTTTGTCCGGAGGTTGTTCTCTCAGCTGGTTGGTCAGGCCGCCCGTTTAGGATTACGAGCCGACTACAAGAGTCTTCTTCAGGAGCTCACCCAGGCCCTGGAGAGAGCCACTCCAGTTTATGAGCTTGAGGGATCTCGGGGACCGGATCACGCTAAGGTTTTTACCGTGGCGGTTAAACTCAAAGGAAGACCACTGGCCCGAGGCAGAGGACGTAGCAAAAAAGAGGCCGAGCAAGAGGCAGCCAAAAGGGCCCTTCAGCGTCTAAAAAATCCTTCCTAGTTCAAGAAAGTTAAAAAAAAGCCCCCGATTCGGGGGCTTTTTAAGTCAAAGACGGAACTGGGCTATCCACTCTTGAATCTTTTGAGAGGCAGCTAAAAGCTTACGGCTGTTTCCCTGGACCTTGTCCATACTCTCTGAAACCAGGGTTACGGCCTCATTAAAAACTGGTATGGCAGAAGAGAGTTCCTGAGCGGAGTCTGAAACCTGGACTATACTTTCGTTTATTCCGGCAACAGTGGCCGTCTGCTCTTCGACGGCCGCAGCAATGGTGTTAGAGGTGTCGTTTATCTGGCCAATAACTGAGGCGGTCTCCTCTACGGACCCGATCACTTTTTCGATGGCCTCTCGAATCCGGTTTATTTTTTGGGCGATGTTTTCTGTGGCCTGACCGGTCTGTTTAGCCAGCTCTTTGACCTCACCGGCCACCACGGCAAAGCCCTTGCCGGCCTCACCGGCTCGGGCCGCCTCAATGGTGGCATTCAGCGCCAAAAGATTGGTCTGCTCGGCAATGCCTCCAATAAATTTGAGGATCTCACCAATTTCTTCTGAGCCGGTCTCCAATTCCCTGATTATCTGGTGGACCTTGGTAACCCGTTCTTGGGCCGCTTGAGAGACTTGAGCTGCCTGGGAGGTATGGGTAGAGATCTCCACAATGGCTTGCTTCATCTCCTCAATCATCTGCTTTACCTCTAGGGTCTGTTCCGCTAAGGAGCCACTGGTCTTAGACAGAGCCCCGGTCTGCTGGTTCAGCAGACGGACTCCCTCGGCCAGATGATCAGCGGCCCGGGTCAGCTCGGAAGAGGTCTCCTGGAGACCCTGTGCGTTTTTCAGGTTTTCAGCCAGAAGATGGCGAATCTTCTCCAGAAAACGATTAAAGGCCTTACTGAGACGGCCGAGTTCATCATTGCTCTGGAAGTTAAGGGTGCGAGAGAGATCGAGTTGCTGGGCGCCTTGAGCCATTTCTTCAACAAGATAGATGATATTTTGGGAGAGACGCCAAGCAATGAAGCTCAGGGTAAGAAGGGTGATCAGAGAGGCCGTCAACATAACCCCTGAAAGCTCCAGGATAGTCCTCTTCAGAGCGGCCAGTTTGGAGGCTTCATCATAGGCTAAAACAAGGGCTGCCTGATTGCTTATGGGCACTAGACTAATGGCCTTGGTCCCCAAACGAAGGCTCTGGGCCCTTAAATCAGAGATCTGGGAAACCAGCTCCTGGAGGTAGCCTGCTTGGGTCTGCCCTCCGAGAACGAGACGTCCCCTTTGCTTGATTACCCAGGCAAAATCAAGCTGAGAGTTGTCTCCTTTGAGCTTTTCAAAAAGACTCTCAGGAGAGATTAAAAGAACTAGTCCTCCAGCCCATTCACCATTGTATTCTATAGGATGGACTACTTCTAACAGTAGACGCTCTCCAATGACGCCGAAGCCTTTTATTCGCTGGTGTTTTTTTATAGCCTTTTTAATCTTTTCCTCCAGAGAGAGTGTTCTGTAAGCCGGTGATGTACTGTAGATTTGTTTCCCTTGAGCATCTAGAAAGACAATTTCTGCCTTAAGTATCTTTTGCTTTTTGAGACTTTGGAGGAGAGGTTGAGCAAGTTTTTTCAGTAATCTGGTATCTTTTAATGCTACACTGAACTGAAGATCGGTATTGCTGGCTAGATTTTGAACGATTAACTCGCCTAAGGCTAGAATTTGATGACTCTCTGTCTGAAGCTTGGCTTCTTGGCGGGATAATTCCTCTCTTATTTCTTGTAGTCCTCTTTGCCGGACAATTTTATATAGCCAGAAACAGACTAAGACATTAGTCGTTAGTAAAAGCCCTATTATTGGCAGAATAAGTTTGTAGCGCAGAGAAAGATTCGTGTAACTCATTTTTTCTCTCCTGCTATTATTATCTGACTGGGAAACTGACACTTATCGCTCCTCGGAGATCACCTTCTTTGTAGCCTTCTTTTATGCGGCCAGCGATGTCTCTACTACCTGCGGGCTCTCCGTGACATTTAAGACAAGCCTTCTTAATGTAGATTGGCCGAAGATAACGATACCGGCCATTGATGAACTCCCCATAACCCTTGCCTTGGGGCCAGTCTGGAGCTTCAAATTTTTTGAGTATCTTCTTCTCAAAGGGATCAGGTTGATTATAGGCATTTCGATACCTGAAGGTAGTTTGTTTTATGATGATGTTGCAACGACCTTTAAGGATCTGACCGGTCTCTCTACCGAAGACGGCCGGAATATAGCCTTTGAAGCCTTTGCCGGGCTGATTGATCCGTTTCTGATTCATCTGGACACTCATCTTGGCAGCCTTGATGACCTCTTCCACCACGGCCCGGGCCTCGGGATCGAGATCGGAGATCTCCTGCCCGGTCATCTCTTTGAACTTTTGGCGTAGGAGCCCTTCAACATACTCGGGGCTAAAGCCCTTGTCTGCCCGCTTAGGATCATTGATGATTTCTTGATGTTGGGCCACAATCCCTCTGCCGGCCACAATGACGTCAGCGATGTAGCGGGCGATCTGCTCAGCCTTTTCCTTGGGGATAGAATCACAGACTGAAGACCAAGCCTTACCAGAGAGGCCGGAGACCAAAAGGACCACCAATATTAGATTCCAGAGACTCTTCATCCTAACCTCCTTTAATCCTTGAAGTTTTCATTTTCCAAGTTTCGGCTAGATAAACATTTCTATTAAATCGGGATTTGTGACTTGAGAGGACTATTTTTCGATAAAGAAAATCATTAAGATTTTTCTTTATTCTTTTGCGGGGGCGGAATCTTCTTCTGGGGGTCTTTAATAATTTTTCTTTCTGGGCTATTTAAGGAAGGTCTTTGAAGCCGAGATCTAAAACGAAGGAGGCCTTAGGATGGGCAAAATTTATCAGATTGCTGTTATTCCTGGCGATGGAACCGGCCCGGAGGTGATCCGAGAAGGGGTCAAGGTCTTGGAGGCTGCTGCTGGGAGATTTGGTTTTTCCCTTTCCCTCAATTATTTTGATTGGGGAGGAGAGCGCTACCTTAAGACCGGGGAGACGATTCCCGAGGGGGGGATTGAAGAACTCAAGAAACACGATGCTATCTATCTAGGAGCTATTGGGCATCCGGATGTCCCCCCGGGGATCCTGGAGAAAGACATCCTTCTGCGTATCCGTTTTGAGCTTGATCAATACATCAATCTCCGACCGGTGAAGCTTTACCCAGGGGTCTGGACTCCGATCAAAGACAAAGGCCCCGAGGAGATAGACTTTGTCGTCGTGCGGGAAAATACTGAAGGCCTTTATGCAGGTGGAGGCGGATTCTTGCGCCGCGGGACCCCCCACGAGGTGGCCGTCCAGGAATCCATTAATACTCGTTTTGGGGTGGAGCGTTGCATCCGCTACGCCTTTGAACTCTGCCGCAAACGCAACAAGAAAAAGGAGCTCACCCTGGTCGGCAAGACGAATGTCCTCACCTTTGCCTGGAATCTCTGGGAACGGACCTTTTATGAGGTGGCTAAAGATTACCCAGACATCAAGACCAGCTATGCCCATGTTGATGCCACCTGCATGTGGTTTGTCAAAAATCCGGAATGGTTCGACGTCATTGTTACGGATAATATGTTCGGTGACATCATTACCGATCTTGGAGCCATGATCCAGGGCGGGATGGGGATTGCTGCCGGCGGCAACATCAATCCTGAAGGAGTCTCCATGTTTGAGCCCATTGGGGGATCGGCGCCGAAATATACCGGGAAAAATGTTATTAATCCGCTGGCAGCTATCTGTGCCGGAATGATGCTGCTTGAGCATCTGGGAGAAGAAGAAGCGGCCCAGGCCATAGAACAAGCAGTAATTAAGGTCTGCCGGGATCACCTAAAGAGCTTATCTGCAGGTAAGATGGGCTACAGTACGGAAGAGGTCGGTGATCTAGTCGCTAGTTATACCGCCGAGGGTGCAGAACTTTAGGGGGAGGAAGGCCATGGCCAAAGAGTTCAGCGTTGCCGTTGTTGGAGCTACAGGCGCTGTGGGGCGGATGATGCTCCAGGTCCTTGAGGAGCGGAATTTTCCCTTAAAAGACCTTCGTCTCCTAGCCTCTGAACGTTCTCGAGGCAAGCGTCTCGGTTTTCGGGGGGAAAAAATTCCGGTGGAAGTCCTGGATAAGGATTCTTTTTCCGGGATCGACATTGCTCTTTTTTCGGCCGGGGCCAGCCGGAGTCTAGAGTTTGCTCCTTTGGCGGCCGAGGCTGGAGCGGTAGTGGTGGATAACTCCAGCGCCTGGCGTATGGATCCTGAGGTCCCTCTGGTTGTCCCCGAAGTCAATCCTCAGGACATAGCCGGCTACAAAAATAAGGGCATTATTGCTAACCCCAATTGTTCGACCATTCAAATGGTCGTTCCCCTTAAACCCATTCATGAGGCCGCGGGCATTAAACGGATCGTGGTGGCCACCTATCAGGCCGTCTCCGGAGCTGGTCAGAAGGCCATCGAAGAACTCAAGGCCCAGATTAGGGCTTGGTGTGAAGGAGGGCCCTTGCCTTCGGCTGAGGTTTTTGCCCATCAAATCGCTTTCAACGCTTTGCCCCACATCGACGTTTTTCTGGACAACGGGTACACCAAAGAAGAGATGAAGATGGTCCAGGAGACCAAAAAGATCATGGGCGATGATTCCATCGCCGTGACCGCAACTACTGTCCGAATTCCGGTCTTCTATGGACATTCTGAGGCTGTTAATCTGGAGTTGAAAAAGAAGCTGTCCGCTCAGGAGGCCCGCGAGATTCTTCTTCAGGCCCCTGGGGTCGTGGTCGTGGATGATCCGGCCCACAAGACTTATCCCCTGGCCATTGAGGCCGAAGGGCGCGATGAAGTCTTTGTTGGGCGCATTCGGGAGGATGAGTCTATCCCGGCGGGGCTAAATCTCTGGGTTGTAGCTGACAATCTTCGTAAAGGGGCGGCAACTAACGCTGTTCAAATAGCCGAGATCTTGGCCCAGGAGTACCTTTAGCCTCAAGGGGGAGGGCCCTCCCCCTTGAGGCTTTTTCTAATTGGCAGTGGCCTCTCTCACTGTTTTTTCGTCTAGGCCGATTTCTTCATCGGTGAGATAGCAGGCAGGGTCTGGGGCCCAAAGATCACCGGTTACGGCCTCGGCCCGGACGCGGAAGTTCCCTCCACAGATATCAAGCCAGCGACACTTGGCACAACGTCCCTTAACGTAAAGTTTTTTATTTTTGAGTTTGGCCATAAGGGGATTGGAGAGATCTGTCCAGATTTCAGAGAAGGGGCGCTTTCTTACATTGCCAAAAGAATAATGACGCCAGAACTGATCTGCATGGACTTCTCCATCCCAGGAGACACAACCAATGCCTCGGCCAGAGTTATTACCTTCATTCATCTTAAGGAGCTCTAAGACCTCTGAGGCCCGAGGATGACCTTCTCGAAGCATGCGAAGATACACATAAGGACCATCGGCGTGATTGTCTACCGTGAGAACTTCTACCTTGTGTCCCTTGTCATGGAGCTCTTTGGTCCGATCTATGATATAGTCCACTACTTGGCGGGTCTCCTCATGAGAGAGGTCTTCTTCGATCAGTCGACTCCCTCGGCCGGCGTAAACCAGATGATAGAAACAGATCCGGGGGATTCCTTCCTCTTCTACAAGATCAAAGATAGCCGGGATCTCCTTGGCATTAAGGCGGTTAATGGTAAAACGCAGACCGACCTTGATCCCCGCCTCCTTACAGTTGCGGACGGCTTGGATCGCTGCCTCAAAGGCCCCTTTGATGCCCCGGAAACGATCATGAACCTCCCGCATGCCATCCAGACTTATTCCTACATAAGAAAGACCAAAGTCTTTTAACCTCGCGGCCACCTTCTTATCTATGAGTACGCCGTTAGTGGAAAGCACGGCCCGCATACCTTTGCCCACAGCATATTCGATGAGCTCAAAGATATCTTCCCGCATAAGGGGTTCTCCCCCAGAGAAGAGAACCACCGGGCAACCAAACTGGGCCAGATCGTCGAGAAGACGTTTACCTTCTTCGGTGGAGAGCTCATTGGGGGCTCCAGTTTCGCTAGCCTGGGCATAACAGTGGATACAGCGCAGGTTACAACGTCTAGTCACGTTCCAGACCACTACCGGCTTTTTGTCTTCGGAGAACTGAAGGAGATGGGAGGGAAGTTTTTTGGCCTTACGGCCGTAGCGCAAGGCATCAGATGGTTCTACCGTCCCACAGTAAAGCTTGGAAATGCCAATCATTTAGGCCTCCGCTCTACAGAAATAAGGAATTTTCTTAATTGAGCCAAAAGATCAGCCCGGTCAAGGGAAAGGGCCAAGCATTGGTCACATCCTGCTGCCCGAGCTTGGTTTCTCGTCTTGAGATCAAGGTCACAGATGGCCAAAACAGGGATATTCTTGGTTTCCGCTCCTCCTTTTAAGAGGACCGCTACCGAAAGGCCATCTATAAGAGGCAGGCGCTGGGAGACTACTACCAGGGCAGGTTTTTTGGCTACAGCTAAATCCAGAGCATCCTGGCCGTCTCCAGCTTCTATCACCTCGCAGCCCAACTCTTCCAAGACGTCTCTAAGTCTAGCCCGGGCCCAATCGGCCTCGGTGGCAATAAGTACCTTGGTCATGTCTGAATAGGACGAAAAGCCTCTCTGATCAGACGGTTGATGTAAAGCTCCGGATTGTGAACGGCCTCTTCCATGATAACAAAGGAATCCCGGCCAGTCCGTTCCTGGATAAGCCTCAGCCCATACTCCAGGATGTTAAGCAGGCGGTCACAGAGGGCGTAAGTGCTCTGGCCCTCGGTAAGGCCCCGACGGACAATCTCGTTGGCGGCCTCATCAGAGAAGACAACTTCTAGCCCCGAGCGCCTCTTAAAAGAGCGTTCAAAGTTGCGAATCTGCTTGAGGAGAAGGACAAATTCTTCGGTTGCGGTGTTGATGTCCAGGTCTTCCTGGCGAGAAAGAAGGGTGATCAACTCCAATCGATCCTCCGAAAGGGAAAGTCCAAGACCTTCAAAAAAGGCGGCCTTTTTGTCCTTGAGGAAGGCCTTAAGTCTCGAGAGCTCCTCCTCAAGTGCTCGTTCAAATCGGGCGGCAAGGTCTGGAGAGTCCGGATCGTTCAGCACGTAAGCGAGCCAACCCTTTGGATCCTCTACCAACTCCGGGGTGACCACCAGCCGCCGGATATCACTAGTGGGCAAGGTTTTTTCAAAAGGCAAAAGGGCCCTTTCCACCACCCTTACCAAGGCCCGGGCTCCTGTCTTCTCCGCTGCGGCCTGCCGAGCGAGAACCTTTAAGGCCTCGTCCTCAAAGACAAGTTCAATTCCGTAGGCCTTAAAATCCTGTTTTTTGTTTACCACTACAGTGCTGTTTGGATTGCGAAGGATCTCGTAGAGATCCTCTTCTTTGAGTTCGTCAAAGACAGCGATTACTGGGAGCCGGCCGATAAACTCACTTTCAAATCCATACTCAATAAGATCTTCCGCCCGGACGTGGCGGAGCCAGTTGTCTTCCTGATCTTTAGTATCCAGGTCAGCCCCGAAACCGATTCCCTGGCGCCGCATACGTCGCTTGATAATATCCGCTAAGCCATTAAAGGCTCCGCTGACAATAAAAAGAATATGGCGGGTGTTAATGGTTCGCTTTTGACGTTTGCCGGTCCGCCGGTAGTGTTCAATAGCCTCGATCTGGCTAATAGGATCATGGGGGACCCGGAGATCTACCTCAGTCTCTTCCATGGGTTTCAGAAGGGCCCGTTGGACACCAGTACGGGAGACATCGGGGCCAATGAGTCCCTGACTGGCGGCAATCTTGTCTATTTCATCCAGATAGACGATTCCAAACTGGGCTTTTTCAAGATCTCCGTCGGCCTCCTGGACAAGATCGCGGATAAGATCTTCGATATCGCCGCCAACATAACCGGTTTCGCTAAACTTGGTGGCATCCCCCTTGACAAAAGGGACCCCGATCTTATTGGCAATAAGTTTAACCATAAAGGTCTTTCCCACCCCAGTAGGGCCGATCATGATGATATTGTTCTTGATGTTACCAATAAGATTGGGCCGCCGGCGCTCCCGGAGCATGTATTTGATGCGGTTGAAATGGGTGCAAATCTTGGTGGCCAAGATGGCTTTGGCTTCGTCTTGACGAATGATGTGTTCGTCAAGATAGGCGGCCAGCTCCTCTGGCTTGAGGTCAAAGTTGATCAAATCCTTGCCGGGATACCGATCTCCAGTCTCCCGACCGCCACCGGCCCGGGGGAAAACTACGTGGGATGCAAGTCTCACTTTATCTCCGTATTTTCGGGATAGGTGATCACGGATTTCCTCTTCTAGATCCTCCGACCTAGGAGGTTTGCCAGAAAATTCTCCATCCATGACATCTTTAGGCCATCTTACTTGGTTGAGGGGGGCATTTCAAGGCAGCTGAGAGGTTTTGGCCCTCTCCAGGAGATCTTTGGCCTCGATGATGGTCTTAGCCAGATCGCCGATCTTCATGCGCCGTCGTCGACTCTCTTTTTGGAGAAGCTTCATGGCCTGGGCCTCCTTTAGCCCTAACTTGTCCATAAGGAGCCCTTTGGCCCGTTCGACAAGTTTTCTGGTGGCCAGCTCTTCAGAGAGGTTTTCCACCTCTCCGGTAAGCTCCCTCAGTCGACAGGCAATCTCGTGGGCCAGCTCTACGGCTGGGACCAAATCATCAATGACCACTGGCTTAAGGAGATAACCCAGGACCCGGGCCTCCTTGGCCCGCCGGATGAGTTCTTGATCGGCAAAGGCCGTTACCAAGACAATGGGAGTAAATCTCTCCTGATTGATCCTGCGAGCCGCCTCTATGCCGTCTATCTCTGGCATGATGATATCCATAACGATAATGTCTGGCTCAAGCCTTCGGGCCAATTCAACAGCCTCAAGGCCGTTGCGGGCCACACCTACCACTTCGTAACCAGCATCCCTTAGAAGGCTTGTAAAGGCAGAGGTAATGACTTCTTCATCATCAGCAAGAAGGATTTTTATTTTTGGAGGGATAGGTGGGTCAAACAAGAGGAAGCCTCTCTGGAAAACTTCTTCAATTGATGGCTGGGGGACAGGGATTCGAACCCCGACTAGCAGATCCAGAGTCTGCCGTCCTGCCGATTAGACGATCCCCCAGCAGTAACAGAACGGTTCCAATTTTAACCAGAGGCCCAGAAGACGTCAAGAAGGGGTATAAATACGGTCCTCTACTAAGTAGTTTTTTCTCAACAGTGATTTTTAAGGAGATCAGAGAGTTCATATAGATTCCGGCAGATGAAATCTGGCTCTCCTTGGGCTGGAGGGGTGGCTCCGTAAGGACTCCGGCCAGCCCGTCTGTTGAGCCAGACCGTTTTTATCCCTAGGTCTTTAGCCGGAAGCAGATCGTGATAGTGGCTCTGAGCCACATGGAGAAGGAGATTTTGAGGGAGACCAATTTTATCCATTGCCATGAGGAAGATATCCCGTCCGGGTTTGTAGCATTTGGCCTCTTCGGCGGTGATTAGCCAATCAAAATGGATTCCCATCTTGGCTACCGAGGCCGCTAAGAGGTCCTCATCGGTATTGGAGATTATGGCCAGCCGGAAACCTTCGGCCTTGAACTCCTTAAGCAAAGGAATATCGGAAAAAGGAGGCCAGTGGGGAAGGGAGGCGATAAATATTTCGTCGAATTCCTCTTCGGGGGAAAACCCCAGCTCTTGGGCTATCCGGCGGGCCACGGAGCGGAGAATCTCTTTGTAGGGTCGGAAGCGGCGTTCTTCTTCGGCCTCTATCCGGGCATAAAGGGCAAGAATTTCTTCCTCAGAGGGACTTCCTGCCTGCAAAAATGGTCGAAGGGCCTCAAGGATACCCCTCTCCCAGTCTATAAGGGTCCCATAACAATCGAAGGTGAGGACTTCAGGGCGCTTCATGGTTTAGAAAATCCCTTTCTGTAAGGTCTTCCTGATAAAAGACGTTGGTCCTTATTCCTTCACTCTCAAGCTCGGCCACCAGGAGGTCTAATTGATGGGCCCTTATGGGATTGGCTTCAGCCCAGGCCGGAACCTCTATAGTAACCGTAAAATAGGGGCCTCTTTTATAGGCAGAGACCTTAAAGATAAAACCTGGTGGTAGCCCTCGGGTCTTTTTTTTGAGCCAGCGCTTTATCTTGTTGCGAAGGGCTTTCTCTGGTTTCCTTTCTTGAAGGGCCTCTCTTATCAAGGTCTTTATGTCTTTTTCCAGTAGGTCTTTTCTGCTCTTGAGGGCCATTTTTACCTGGATACCCCCCCTTGATGCCCCTGTAAACCACTTTAAAATGCCCATCGCAGGGAGGGATCAAGATTGAGAAAAGATTTTGAAGCCCTCTATGGGCAGATTCCCGAGGCAGTGGCCCTGTTTGAGAAATGGATCATGGTCTACGCTAACCAGGCCTTCCGGGATCTCTTTCGTCTCTCTGGCGAGATGGACGTCTCCTGGGTCCGTCTTTTCCCTTTTAGTTCCCAGGGCTATGGCATCTTTGAGATCCCGGCCATGAGGCTTGATGGTTCTACCTTTGAAGCCGAGGTGGTTATTTTACCTTGCCTGGGGCCGGATTGTTTCATCCAACAGGTGGTCGTCCGGGACATTAGCTATCGGCTCTCCTGTGAAGAGAAGCTTATTCAGAACGAACGTCTAGCGGCCATGGGAAAGTTAGCCGGAGAGATTGCCCACGAGATAAACAATCCCCTGGGAGGCATCCTCCTTTATAGTAAGCTTCTTAAGGAAGACCTGGGTCCCGAAAGCCCTCTTTTAGTAAATGTGGATAAAATCATCAAGCTGGCTACCCGTTGCCGGATCATTGCCAAAGGGCTTCTTAACTTTGGCCGGCCGGAGTCCCGGGAAGAGACTCTGGTCAACCTCAATCAGATCATCCAGGAGATGTTTTCTCTTATTGAAGATCACCGTCTTTTTCGGGAGATAAAGGTTATCAAGGAGTTTTATCCGGCTCTGCCTTCAATTTTGGCCAATCGGAGTCAACTGGAACAGCTAGTTCTCAATCTCATTATCAATGCTGGGGAGGCCATGGAAGGGGGCCCAGGGGAGCTCTATCTGCGGACAGACTTCCATGAAGCTCGCTCGGAGGTGGAATTTTCGGTCTCGGATACAGGTTGCGGTATTCCCGAAGAAATACTCTCCCGGATCTTTGACCCCTTTTTCACTACCAAAAAGGGTGGTAAGGGAACAGGGCTCGGGCTTTCCATTAGCCACGGTATCGTCAAAGGGCACAGAGGTCGAATAGAGGTTGAGACAGCCCCTGGTCAGGGGACGACCTTTCGGGTCTATCTCCCGCTTAGGAGTTTGGCCAGATAATTATGGTTGAACCAGTGGGCAAGATCCTCATTATCGATGATGATCCGGCCATCCGGGATGGTTGCTTTCAAGTCCTTACCCGGAGCGGCTATGAAGCCGAAATGGCGGCCTCAGGGGCGGAGGCCCTGGAGCTTTTAGATCGCTGGGAGTTTGATGTCATCCTTCTGGACCTCAAAATGCCCGACGTAAACGGGCTTGATCTCCTCCGCCAAATAAGGGACCAGGATTCCCAGGTCCACGTCATTGTCATTACGGCCTTTGGCACCGTAGAGAATGCCGTTCAAGCTATGAAGCTAGGGGCCTTTGACTTTTTGCCCAAGCCCTTTGAGCCGGAGGAGTTAAGGCTTTTAGTCCGCCGGGCCATGGAGGCCAAGCGTCTGGCTATGGAGAACCTCTATCTGCGCCAGGAGCTTGAAGCCAAGGCCGGGGAGACCCAATTGGTTGGCAGGAGCCGGGCCATTAAGGAAATTCTGGAGAAGGTCTCTATGCTGGCTCCTACGGACTCTACCGTCCTAATCACCGGAGAATCAGGGACAGGCAAAGGCCTTTTGGCCCGAAAAATCCATGAGATGAGTCCCCGTAGGGATCATCCTTTTGTTACTGTCGATTGTTCTACCTTGGTGCCAACCCTCTTTGAGAGTGAGCTCTTCGGCCATGTCAAGGGAGCCTTTACTGGTGCCACTACTCACAAGGTCGGCAAGTTCGAACTGGCAAATGGTGGGACTCTTTTCTTCGATGAGATTGGCAACATATCCCTGGACATCCAGGCCAAACTCCTCCGGGCCGTGGAGGAGAAGGAGATCTCTCGGGTAGGAAGCCATCGGGTTACTAAGGTTGATGTTCGAATAATTGCTGCCACCAACCAGGATCTCCAGGAGGCTGTGAAAAAGGGGGCCTTTCGGGAAGATCTTTTCTATCGTCTAAACGTAGTGGCCCTAGAACTTCCGCCCTTAAGGGAAAGGAGAGAGGATATCCCCCTTCTGGTGGATTTCTTTCTGAAGCGTTTTACAGAAAGGCATCGCAAAGAGGTCCGGGGTCTGTCTTCAGAAGCCCTAGAGGCCCTCATGGGTCATGATTGGCCAGGCAATGTCCGGGAGCTTGAGAATACTATTGAGCGTCTGGTCATCTTTGCCCGTCGGCCAACAATAAGCCTTGAGGACCTTTATCTGGCTGGCTTCAAGTCCTCAGAAGACTCCCTTCCAGACACCGATGACGACCTCTCCCTGGCGGCAGCAGAAAAACGCCATGTCCTCATGGTCCTTAAGCGTTGTCAGGGCAACAAGACGGTAGCTGCTCAGTTGCTTAAAATCGACCGCAAGACCCTGCGGGAGAAGCTCAAACGCTGGGGGGTCTGACTTGTCGGAGGCATCCTCGCCGGCCATCGTAGTCGACGGCCTCCAGAAGAACTATGGTAACTTGATTGCCCTTAAGGCCGTAAGCTTTAAGGTTTACTCCGGAGAACTTTTTGCCCTTTTGGGGCCCAACGGGGCCGGGAAGACGACAACCATTCGCATCCTTACTGGTCTTACACGGGCTACGGCTGGCAAGGCCTTTATTGAAGGGGTTTCGGTTTTTGAGCAATCCATCAAACTCAAAAGGCTCATCGGTCTTGTCCCTCAAGCGACAAACCTTGACCTGGAATTGACCGTGGCCGAAAATCTCCTCATTCACGGTCTCCTCTATCATCTTAGCCCCTCGGAGATCCGGAGGAGATCTCGGGAGGTTTTGGATTATATAGAGTTGTCTCACCGGGCCAAAAGCAAGGCCAAGACCCTTTCCGGGGGCATGAGGCGGAGGCTTCTCATCGCCCGGGCCCTGCTCCATCGACCGAAGGTTCTTTTTCTAGACGAACCTACCGTGGGCCTTGATCCCCATATCCGCCGCCGGCTTTGGTCGCTTATTAAGCGAATCCAGCGTCAGGGGACAACAGTGCTTTTGACTACTCACTATATTGAGGAGGCAGAGTTTCTGGCCGATCGGGTGGCCTTTATTGATTTGGGGGAGATCATTGTCTGTGATACTCCGGCTAGGCTTATGGCCAGTCTGGGACAGTTTGCTGTGGATTTTACCGATGAATCCGGTCTTAAAACCCGCTATTTCAAGGATCAGGGCCAGGCCCAAAAAGAGGCCTTAAGGCTTTCGGCTCGCGGCTATTCGGTAACCATCAGGCGCGTCAACCTAGAAGATGCCTTTGTGAGCCTTACTGGTAGGAAGGCGGCATGAGAGGATTTGTGGCCGTCTATCTTCGGGAGCTCTTGATCATCAAGCACCGTCTTTGGCGGCTATTGCTATCTTTTGCTATCTCTCCGGCCCTTTATCTGGTGGCCTTCGGGCTGGGGATTGGGCGTGAGGTTCAGGTCAGCGGTCGACCTTATTTAGAGTTCCTTATTCCGGGACTTGTGGCCATGAGCTCCATGATGCAGGGATTTGGAATCAATGTGGAGATAAACGTGGCCCGCTTTTATCTCAAAATTTTTGAAGAATTCCAAGCTGCCCCCATAAGCCCTTGGGGCTATGTCTTGGGAGAGGTAGCTACAGGGATTACCAGGGCCTTGATGGCCGTGGGTATCATCCTTCTTATTGCTCTTCCGGCAGGGATTCGTCTTTCCTTGGGGCCGTTTTTCTGGCTGGCTGTGGTTCTAAACGCGACCATCTTTGCCGCCTTAGGGGTATCTTCAGCCATGCTTATCAAGAGTCATGCTGATCAGGCCTTGGTGACCAATTTTATCATTACTCCGATGGCCTTTCTCGGTGGGACTTTTTTTCCGGTGGAAAATATGCCGGCCTTGGTCCAGGTGGTCCTGAAGCTTTTGCCCCTGACTCACGCCTCTTATGCTATTCGGCAGGTGGCCTTAGGAGAAGCGGCCCCTATTGAAAGCTATTATATTCTAGTCGGACTAGTGCTGGTCTGTCTTCTTCTGGCCTTTTGGTCGGTGGATAAGGCCAGGGATTGAAGGAGGAGATCTTGGTTCGTGTTAAGATCTGCGGTCTGACCCGACTTACCGATGCTTTGGCTGCAGTGGCCGCCGGGGCCCATGCTCTGGGATTTGTCTTCTATCGACGCAGTCCTCGCTATATAGAGCCCCATTTGGCCAAAGAGATTGTGGCCTCCTTGCCTCCCTTGGTGACCACGGTGGGGGTCTTCGTCGATGAGCCCCCGGAGATGATAAAAAAGATCATGGAAGAGGTAGGCCTTGATCTGGTCCAGCTTCACGGTCAAGAGCCACCATCGGTTTGTGAGATCCTTTTTCCACGGGTAATAAAGGCCTTTCGGATATCTGGTCCCCAGGATTTGGCCCGCATAGACCTTTATCGCAATGTTGTTCGGGCGATTCTTCTGGATAGCTATCGGCCGGGGGTTCCCGGGGGAACAGGGGAGAGCTTTGACTGGCAGTGGGCGATTTCGGCCAAGGCTTTGGGCCTTCCGGTTATTCTGGCCGGTGGTCTTCGTCCGGAGAACATCCTTGAGGCTATCAAGGTGGTTGAACCCTATGGGGTAGATGTAAGTTCGGGGGTAGAAATCTCCCCTGGAGAAAAAGATCCCTTGAGGATCAAGGATCTTATAGCCAAAATTAAGGGCCTCAGACCTTAAGGCTCTCCTTGATCTTCTCGAATTCCTGCCAGACCCGAACGGTTAGCTTGAGGATGGCCTCGGGACTCAGCTTGTATTTATTGACTATCCGCTCATCAAGATGGTAGCGAAAACCGTCAGCCCCCACCCCGATGCCGATTTCCCGGAGGATGATATCCGATAGGGCTACCAAGGCTGAAAGATCCGACTGGATGAAGAGATCAGGATCGTGATGTTCGCGAATGGCCCGAACGATCTCCTCTGGGAATTCCCAGCGTCTGAGGAGTTCGGAGCCAATGATGGCATGATCTCCACCTAGGACCTGCCATTCGGCCTCTGTGAAGGAGATTCCTTTCTCTTCGCTCATCTGGCGAAGTTCATCCCGAAAGTCATGGACAAAGAGGTTGAGAACTATCTCGCCAATGTCGTGAAGGAGGGCGGCGGTAAAAAGGGTGGCCCGATCAGAAAAACCCACGGCTTCGGCCAGGATCTGGCTAGCTACCGCTGCCCCCATGGAATGATCCCAGAGCTCCTCTGGCGAAAGCTCGTAGCCCTTGAGGGCCTGATTGAGGTAAGGGGCACTGCAAGAGAGCATAATGGCCTTGCGGGTCTCCTCCTGACCCAGAAGAGAAAGGGCGACCTCAAGAGAGGTTACCTTCTGGGCCAGACCAAAATGGGCCGAGTTGCAATATTTGAGGAAATTGGCCGTAATAGCCGGGTCATACCGGATAACCTCCGCCAACTGGGGGATGGTAGTTCGGGGATCATCAAGAAGCTCAAGAACCCGATGGGCTACTTTGGGAAAGACCGGGACTGCATCAAGCCTCTCGTAGATGAACTCTAGAATCATAATTTGACCTCCCCTTCACCTTTAAAGGCAATTGTCACCTCACCCTGATCTATCCTCAGCTGGAGCTCGCAGTTTAGGTGGCGTCCGAGATGGGAGGTCTCAGGGGAGAAGCCAGCCTTTTCTAAGGCCGCGGTTACAGCCCGGGCATTTATCCCTCCTAGGTCTAGGGCCTTGGGGGCAGAGAGGAACCGGCCAGCTCCAGCCAGAACGATCTTTAGCCCCTCAAGCCCTGATCCGGCTTCCTTAAGGAGGGCGAAAAGTTTTTTGAGTCCAGAGTCAATAAAAAGCCCTTCTTTGCCTGGGGCCAGAGAGGCCACAGGGGCCAAGGCGTGGAGAAGACCTCCGATGCCTATAGCTGGGTCATAGATGGCCACGGCCACCCCAGCCCCGATAGAAGGAGCAACCAAAACGTCTTCCCTATTCTGACTTACGACCACCTCGCCTTTGGCGACAAAGATTTGGCCCATGGGCCCCTCCAATGAGTCCTTAATCAAGCTTATCGGTCCAAAGAAAAACTCCCAAAAATCACTTTAAACTGAGCTCTCCGGGATCAGACGGTCAACCCCCCCCATATAGGGCCTCAAGGCCTCCGGGATGATGACACTTCCGTCGGATTGCTGATAATTTTCTAAAATGGCCACCACGGTTCGCCCTACGGCCAAACCAGAGCCGTTTAAGGTGTGGACAAATCGGGGTTTGGCCTTCTTGCCGGCAGGACGAAAGCGGATGCCCGCCCGGCGAGCCTGATAATCTTCAAAATTACTGCAGGAAGAGATCTCGCAAAAACGATTCTGCCCTGGGAGCCAAACCTCAATGTCATAGGTTTTGCTGGCCGCAAAACCTAAATCTCCTGTGCAAAGAATGACTACCCGGTAAGGAAGTCCTAGGAGCTGAAGGACTTCTTCGGCATCAAGGAGTAAGGATTCCAGTTCCTCATAGGAGTGATCAGGGTGAGCAAACTTGACCAGTTCGACCTTGTTGAACTGATGCTGGCGAACAATTCCTCGGACATCACGCCCATGGGAGCCGGCCTCTGCCCGAAAGCAAGGGGTATAGGCCGTATAACAGAGGGGCAGGACTTCTTCGGGGAGGATCTCATCGCGGTGGAGATTGGTCACCGGGACCTCAGCCGTAGGGACCAGATAATAATCCCAGCCCTCCAGCTTAAAGAGATCCTCGGCAAACTTGGGTAACTGGCCGGTCCCCCGCATGGAGTCCGCATTGACGATAAACGGAGGCAGGATCTCACGGTAGCCATGGCGGCTGATGTGGAGATCGAGCATAAAGTTTATCAAGGCTCGCTCTAGCCTGGCTCCAGCCCCTCGGTAGACCACGAACCGGGAACCAGTGATCTTGGCTGCCCTTTCAAAATCCAGGATCCCAAGAGCCTCTCCGATTTCCCAATGAGGTTTGGGCTCGAAGTCAGGGCGGGTGATATCTCCCCAACGCTTGACCACTTGGTTGTCCTCTTCGCCTTTGCCTGGAGGTACGGATTCATGAGGAAGATTGGGAATAGAGAGGAGAAGGTCTTCAAGACCCCTTTCTACCTGGGCGAGTTCCTCTTCCAGGGCCTTCATCCGGCCGGCCATCTCCTTTGCCTGAGCAACCAAATCCGGGGCCTCTTGGCCCTGTCTTTTGGCCCGGCCTACGGCCTGGGAGAGTTCGTTCCTTCTGGCCCGTAGGGCCTCAAGTTCCTTGAGGATTTCCCGCCGTCGGCGATCAAGGCTGACAACTTCCTCTACAGGATAGTCTTCTCCGCGCAGAGCTAATCGCTCTTTAACAGAGTCAGGATTCTCCCTGATAAAACGCAGATCAAGCACGGCGTCCTCCTTAAAATGAAATAGTTTTTGGACCCTTTGAGGATCCTGACCAGATGAAGAGAATTAGGCCTCTTTAAAAACTGTTAGCTGATCCTTCCATGACATTGTTTTCCCTTCAAGCCAGATTTTCTTGAAAAAGTGGTCAATTCCTTGACAGGAAAAGAAGAGCTATTATAGAGTTCCAATCTATAAAACTTCAAGCGCAGAATCTTCCACATACAATGCCAACCAGCCTTTTGATGACCGAAAAAGAGATGTCTCGAGCCATACTTCGAATGGCCCATCAGATTATTGAGCGCAACAAAGGCAGTAAGGACTTGGTCCTCATAGGCATTCGTACTGGGGGCGTCCCACTGGCGGCCCGCCTCCAGGAGAGGATTCAGGAGATCGAAGGCCGGAAGATCCCCTTGGGCATACTGGACATCACCCTTTACCGAGACGACTGGAGTCTGGCTGTCCAGCAACCTGTTGTCCGGGAGACCAAAATTCCCTTCCCTGTAGATGACAAGACAGTCATTCTCGTCGATGATGTTATCTTTACGGGCCGGACTGTCCGGGCCGCCCTGGATGCCCTTACTGATTTGGGGCGTCCGAGGAAGATAGAACTGGCCGTCCTTGTTGATCGAGGCCATCGTGAACTTCCTATCCAGCCTGATTATGTTGGCCTTACAGTGACTACGCTTCCCAACGAACACGTCAATGTTCGCCTCCGCGAGATAGATGGCCAGGATGAAGTCATTTTAGAAAGGCCTTCTTGATGATCTGCCATGCCCCGACTGAGAGAGATATCGCTGGTTGGCAAACTGCGGACCAAGTGGCTGGGCAAAAGAATCCTTTTCTTTAAAGAGCTTCCTACCACCCAAGATGTCGGTCAACGCCTTCTTAAGTACGGTGAGCTTTCGGGGACCGTCATCTGGGCTGATCGCCAGACATCCGGACGAGGACGCCTAGGACGTCATTGGTTTTCTCCCTCTAATCGGGGTCTCTATATCTCCCTGATTCTAAGAGATGTCGGCCAGGAGAAGCTTCCCCGGTATGCTCTGGCCACTGCCTTAGGGGTGGCCCGGGCCATTGAGGCCCTGGTGGGGCTTCCGGTCCATCTTAAGTGGCCCAACGATATTCTTCTAAACGGTCGCAAGCTGGTAGGGATCCTGGTAGAGGCTGGGGAGGGGGGGGCGGTAGTGGGCATAGGGGTTAATGTCTCTCAGAGACGACAGGAGTTACCAGAGGAGATCAGGGATCGGGCCACCTCCATCCTTGAGGCTACGGGGCTTAAGCTCTCTCGGGCCCGGCTCTTGCGCCAAATCCTTGAGGCTCTAGAGCCTCTTTATGAGGGGCTTTCCGGGGGATGCTGGCCGGAGATCTTGGCCGAATGGCGCCAAAGAGATATCACTTACGGAGCTCGGGTGATCCTTATCTCCGGCGGCAGGCCTCACAAGGGGATTGCCCTTGGTCCTGATGACGAGGGATTCCTGATCTTTAGGGAAAGCCCCGATCGGCTTCGACGTCTTCACTCTGGGGAGATTGTCCTCTGGGAGGCCTATGCCCGACGTTAAGCCCAGGATCCTAATTACCATGGGTTGTCCGGCCGGGGTGGGACCAGAGATTGTTCTCAAGGCTTTAGCCTATCGGGAGGTCTACCGCTGGTGTTGTCCGGAAATCGTGGGAGACCGGGGTGTCCTTGAGGAGACGGCCAGGAAACTGGAGCTTCCGGTACCTGGGGTTCCTATCCATAGCTTGACCAATCTCCGCCAGATAATCCCTGGACAGCCTTCGGCTGAGACTGGCCAAGCAAGCTATAACTATATTTGCTGGGCGGTAGAGGCCTGTCTTAAGGGGAGAGCCCAGGGGATGGTTACAGCCCCCATAAGCAAGTGGGCCTTGAGTTTAGCTGGCATCAAGGAGCCCGGCCACACAGAGATTCTGGCCCGCATAACCGGGGCTGACCGTTTTGCCATGATGATGGCCGGAGAGAAGCTTCGGATCGTATTGGCAACGATCCATCTTCCCCTCTCTCAGGTGGCCAGAAAACTTAAAGTGGAAAAGATCCTGGAGACCATTCTTCTGGCGGATGAGGCCTTAAGGAGAGATCTCGCTTTTATTGAGCCCCGTATTGCCGTGGCCGCTCTTAACCCCCATGCCGGGGAGGGAGGTCTTTTTGGGGATGAGGAATCTAGGCTGATTGAGCCAGCTATCTTTCTTGCCAGGGACAGGGGCGTTAAGGTCTCGGGTCCTCATCCGGCTGACAGTCTTTTTTATCAGGCTGCTCGGGGGGCTTTTGATCTAGTGGTGGCCATGTATCATGACCAGGGCC
Organism: Thermosulfuriphilus sp.; assembly: GCF_054026695.1. NCBI lineage: Bacteria > Pseudomonadati > Thermodesulfobacteriota > Thermodesulfobacteria > Thermodesulfobacteriales > Thermodesulfobacteriaceae > Thermosulfuriphilus > Thermosulfuriphilus sp. The sequence continues at coordinate 47,017 of NZ_JBPMLP010000008.1, read as the reverse complement.
TTATCCCCTTTAAACTCCTTCACTTCCGTGATGGAGTCAACATGACCATTGGGCTCCCCATTGTCCGCACCTCAGTGGACCACGGGACAGCTTATGACATTGCCGGCACAGGTCGGGCCGATCCTTCTAGCCTGTTGGCGGCTATAAGGCTGGCATCGGTAGCAGCTCAAAACCGGAAAAGAGCTCCTTCTTATGGATAAAATCCGCCTTTATCGGGTCAGACATCACAATCTGAAAGGCTTTGATCTTGAAATTCCCCGTCAGGGACTGACGGTGATCTGTGGTCCTTCGGGCTCCGGTAAATCTACCTTGGCTGTAGATATCCTCTATGCGGAGGGAAGGCGGCGGTATCTTGAGGCCCTCAACCTCTCTCAGGTAAGCGAGTTTAGAGAACTTGAGGCCCCGGATATAGAAGGGCTTGAAGGGATCCCCGCTCCGGTAGTAGTTACCCAGGGGGCTCCTGGGGCTAGCCGACGCTCCACAGTGGGTACAGTAAGCGGTCTCTATGATCTTTTGAGACACCTTTTTGCCTGGGCGGCGACAGCTCACTGTCTCTCCTGCGGCCATCCTTTGGAGAAGATGACCCTCGATGAGATTGTCTCCGAAGTGATGGCCCTTCCTGAAGGAAGCCGTTTGGAGATCTTGGCCCCGATGATGATCTCTGGAGACATAAGGGAGCTGGCCAAAAGGCTTCTAAGAGAGGGATTCCTTAGGATCCGGCTAGGTGAGGAACTGATCGATCTCTCAGAAGGTCTTCCGAAAGGGCCTTGTCTCCAGGAGATTCGAGTAGTTATTGATCGTCTAATTATTAAAGAGGGTATCAGGGGGCGCTTAGCGGATTCTGTTCGCTTGGCCCTGGAGCTCTCTCAAGGTTTTGTAGAGATCTGGCCTCGCGGCGAGGTTCCCCTTCGCTTTAGCCTCAGATGGCTCTGCCCTCGCTGTCGCTCCCCGTTTCCAGAGGTCATCCCGGCTCTTTTTTCTTTTAATCAGCCCTATGGGGCTTGCCCCCAATGCCAAGGGTTGGGTGAGGTGGCAGGGGAGACCTGTTCGGGATGTCAGGGAAGAAGGCTTTCGGCGGCAGCCCTATCTGTTTACCTGGCCGGAAAAGATATTGCCCACTGGTCCGGAAGGCCTTTAGAGGTCCTCGGGGCAGAATTGGAGCAGGCTGTTTTGGGGGTTCGGGGAAGGGTCCGCCGGGAGGTGGCCAAGCGGCTGGTGGAGGTTCTCAAGAGACGTATCACCCCTCTGGTTTCTGTGGGCCTGGGACATTTGAGTCTTTTTTCCTCCCTTGCCCTCCTCTCTCGGGGAGAAGCCGGCCGCCTTAAGATTGCCTCAGCCCTGGGGCAAGGCCTGACGGGGATCCTCTTCGTCCTTGATGAGCCGACCGTTGGGCTCTCTTCCAAAGAACAAGAAAAACTTCTCTCTCTCCTCAAAGGCCTTAAGGAGGCCGGGAACACCTTAGTAATAGTAGAGCATGAGTTATCCTTTATTCAGGCAGCAGATTGGGTGGTAGAGCTCGGGCCTGGGGCTGGCCCTCAAGGGGGACACCTCCTTTACTCTGGCCCCCCTCAGGGGCTTGTGGAAGAAAAGGTCTCGCCCACGGGTGATATCCTACGCAAAGGCCTCTGCTACCCCAAGGCCCCCTCTGTCGTCTTTAGGGGAAAGGTGTCCTTCAAAGGGCTTAAAAAAGCAAACCTTCGTTTGCTTGAGCTCTCAATCCCCCTGGGGTTGATGACTGCCGTAATTGGCCCTTCGGGATCAGGAAAGACAACCCTCCTTGAGGTCATCCTTGAAAAACTTGAGCGGGGGGACTATCAGGGCCCCCCTGATCTTAGGGCTATCATAGTAGATCAGGCCTTGCCAGAGGCCGGCAGGGCCTCCTTTCCAGTTACTTATATTGGGGCCTTCGATGAGATAAGGCGTCTTTTTGCCCAGACGCCAGAGGCCCGGATGAGAGGCTATCGGCCAGGACACTTTAGCCTCTCTGTTAAGGGAGGACGCTGTGAGGCCTGTCGGGGGTTAGGCTACCAGGAGATAGGGCTGACCTTTATGCCGGCCATACGTCTTGTTTGCGGGGTCTGTCAGGGGCGGCGTTTTGGTCGAGAGATCCTGGAGATTCGCTATCGAGGTCTCAACATAGCTGAGGTTCTGGATCTTACGGTCACAGAGGCCTTGGCCTTCTTCGGTCGCATTCCTGCCGTCTGTGATCGGCTTCGTCTTCTAGAGCGGGTAGGCCTAGGGTATCTACAGCTAGGCCAGCCCCTGGTGAGCCTTTCGGGAGGAGAAAGGCAGCGTCTCAAACTGGCTCGGTATCTGGTCAGGTCTGGGCCCCAGATGATTTTCCTCCTTGATGAACCCAGTGCCGGGCTTCATCCTCAGGATTTGGTTCCCCTAATTCGGGTCTTCTGGGAGCTCCTAGAGGCTGGGGCCAGTATTGTTATTGCTGAGCACGATCAATTCCTGGTGGAACAGGCCCATTATGTCGTCGAACTTGGACCAGGAGCCGGAGAGGAGGGGGGCAGATTGGTCGGAGTCAGATTTCAACGGCCGGTTTGAGAGGCCAACATATCTAAAAAGAGGCTCAGGTCGACATTTTCCACCTGGATATCTTCGGGGAGCTGGAGGGTAATGGGGGCAAAGTTAAGGATGCCTTTTATACCGGCCTGGATGAGTTCTTCGGCTACCTCCTGAGCAGCCTCGGCCGGGGTGGTAATGACGGCCAGTTCTACCTGGTGTTGGTGGACGATATAGCCCATTTGTTCTCGGGGATAAATCATTACCCGATTTACTATCCGGCCGATCCGTTCCGGACGACTATCAAAGGCGGCCACAAAACGGTAAAGGCTGTGGTTGGCCCCCCAATGTTTAAGCAGAGCCGATCCCAGACGCCCGACACCGACCAACACGAGATGGCGTTCTCGGCTGAGACCGAGAATCTTTTCAAGCTCACCGAGGAGGTCCTCTACTTGATAACCAACGCCCTTGATACCAAAGTGGCCAAAATAGGCCAGATCCTTTCTTATTTGGGCCGGAGAGACTCCACAGGCCCGGGCCAAGTGCTCAGAGGAGACTATCTGTTCCCCCTCAGCTACCAGGCGTCGAAGTTCCCTGGCATAGAGGCAGAGGCGGTAGAGGGTTATCTTGGAAATATAGAGCCGTCTTAGGACCATAAACAAAAAGGCTGCAGAACTCTTTAAAAGCCCTGCAGCCTTATTTTAGGCAGGAAGACCTTATCTAGCCAAGCCCTAAAGTGCTCAGGAACTTGGGGAGGACCGGATTGGCATAAAGAAGGATGAGGGCCACAACCAGGGCGTAGATGGTCAGCGACTCAATGAGAGCCAGACCAAGAATCATGGTCACGGTGATCTTACCGCCGACCTCGGGATTGCGGGCAATGCCTTCAGTAGCACCCCGGATGCCGTGCCCCATACCGACTCCACAACCACAACCAGCTAGGCCAACTCCCAGACCAGCGCCAAGGCAGATGGCGGCAAAGAAACCAAAGCCAGTCCACATCTTCTCGGCACCCTCAGCGGCAAAAGCCATCGAAGAAAGAGCCAAGACAAAAAGAGCTGCTAAAGCCAGGGTCTTAAAACCTTTCATCTTTTATCTACCTCCCTTGAATCAATATTTTTTCTCCCACCGATGCTGAAAGGGACACTCCCAGCACCGGAGACACTCAAGAATTTAGTGGTGTTCCTCCACAGCTCCGGCAAAATAGGCCAGAGAGAGAACAATAAAGACCAACGCCTGGATAAAGCAGACCAAAACGCCAAGAACCATAACTGGCAGAGGGGCCAGGAAGGGCCCGGCCAGCATGACCAAAATTCCTAGAAGAATCTCCTTGGAAACCAGGTTGCCAAAGAGTCGGAAGGAGAGAGAAAGAATCCGGCCGATATGGCTAAAGATCTCAATGGGGATCATCATCGGAGCAATCCAGGGAATGGGCCCCATAAAGCTCTTAAGGTAACCCAGACCGTGGAACTTAAATCCAAGGAAGTGATAGTAGACAATAGTGATCAGGGTACAGCCCAAGGTCACATTGAGGTTGGCCGTAGGCGACATAAAACCCGGAATGAGACCAATTAGATTGGCCGTGAGGATGTAGAGGAAGAAGGTGGCAATAAGGGGAAAGGTCATCCGGAAGACCTCTTCATTGGGCAAGTTGTCTCGAGAAAAGTCCCTCAGGCCTTCAATAACAAACTCAAAGAAGTTCTGCTTCCCCTTGGGTATGAGTTCAAGCTTTGAGGTCCCCCACTTGGCCAGAATAATCAGCAGTATACAGGTAAAATAACTGTAAACCATGTAGGGGGCCAAAAGCTTGGCCAAAACCGTGTTGCCACCGTAGGCCGGAAGCCCCAGTTTGTCGAGGATGAGCGAGAGAAAGAGTATTGGGTGTTCCATCTGGTTACCCCTCCTTGGCTTTTAGGACTAGTCCCCGTGTGGCTTCAGAAAGGGCCACCGTGAGGATATTTATCACCACCACTGAAAGACCCAGCAAAAGGGCCAGCGGATGGGCAATCTTGCGCGAAATAAGAACATAAAGGATAAAAGCCGTAGCTATAAGGCGAAGGCCATACTTAAGATAGTAGGAGTTGGGCCTCTGGGCTCGGAGCTTAAGGACAAAGTGGCGGATGTCTCGATGAAGGGAGTGAAAGTTGAGATTACTGATTACCCCTCCCAGGAAAAGACCCAAGACAATTTCTCGAGGATAGGAGAGTAGCAATCCAGCTAGGGAAAAAGAGATGGTCAGCCCCCAGTTGGCCAGATGAAGGCGCCGGATAAAGCGTTCATTCATCTCTAAACGAAAAATCAATCCCGAAACCTCCTCCGGGTCATTACAAAAAGGTTTTTAAACCCCCCAATGGCTCCCAAGACCAAAAAAATTGTCGTCAGCCAGGGGTAGGTCCGTCCATCAAAGACCTTGTTGTCTAAAAAATAGCCAAAGGCCAGGCCAGCCAGAATAGAGCCAATAACAGCTATCCCTATTCCCAGGGCCTCGCCCAAAAGCCCGAACATCCAGCGAAAAGTTCCGGGCTCCTTTTTCTTGGGGATGGTTTTCTCCTCCCATCATCTCTTCTCCAAGACTAACCACCCATAGCACAGGCAAACTTACTGAGTCAATATTCATTTTGACAACCATTGAAGGCCGAGTTTTTGAAAATTTTCATTTATTAGTAGAAAGTTCCTTCAAGACCTTGGCTGCGGCCTCAAGACTATGTTCGATCTCTTGTTCTCCATGGGCCAGAGAAACGAAAGCTGCCTCGAACTGAGATGGAGCCAGATATATCCCCTCGGCCAACATGGCCCGCCAGTAGCGGCCGTAAAGTTCGGTATCAGAGGTGGCGGCTGTGGCAAAGTCAACCACCTCGTTTTCCGTAAAAAAGAGGGTCATCATCGAACCCACTCGGTTCATCTGGACTGGAAGCTCAAGGCCTTTGAGGATCTCGGATAGCCCTTCGGAAAGGGCCTGAGCCCGGGACTCAAGGGCCTCATAGGTTCCTGGCCTAGAGAGAACCTTTAAGGTGGCCAGGCCGGCCGCTGTGGCTAGAGGGTTACCCGAAAGGGTGCCGGCTTGATACACTGGCCCTTCAGGGGCTATGTGATTCATAATCTCTCTGCGGCCGCCATAGGCCCCAACCGGCAGCCCCCCGCCAATAATCTTCCCTAGACAGGTAAGATCCGGCTCTATCCCATAGAGCTCCTGGGCCCCGCCGAGGGCAACCCGGAAACCGGTAATGACCTCATCAAAGATGAGGACAATACCCATCTCTTTTGTCCACTCCCTTAATCGGGGCAGGAAGTCCTCCCGGGGAGGAACAACCCCCATGTTTCCGGCCACAGGCTCGACAATGACGCAGGCGATCTCCTGGCCTTGCTCATCAAGAACCTTTCTCAGGGTCTTAAGATCGTTGTAGGGAATGGAAATTGTGTTGGCTACGATCTCCTTGGGCACCCCGGGGCTTCCGGGAATCCCTAAGGTGGCTACACCACTTCCGGCCTTAACCAGAAAAGAGTCGGCATGACCATGGTAGCAGCCGTCAAATTTGATGATCTTCTTACGTCCCGTGTAGCCTCGGGCTAGACGAACAGCACTCATAGTGGCCTCTGTGCCCGAGTTGACCAAGCGGACCATTTCTATGGAGGGTACAAACTTACAGATGAGCCTGGCCAGCTCTACCTCGCGCCAAGTAGGGGCCCCAAAGCTTGTCCCCTCAGCGGCAGCTTCATTGATGGCGGAGATGACCTCTGGATGGGCGTGTCCCAGAATGAGGGGGCCCCAGGAGGCGACATAATCTACGTATTCATGGCCATCAACATCCCAGATATAAGCTCCGGCCCCGCGGGCGATGAAGATCGGATCGGCCCCGACAGATTTGCAAGCCCTCACTGGGCTGTTGACCCCTCCGGGAATGAACTGGACTGCTTCTTGATAGAAGGCCTGAGAGAGTTTGTTTTCCATAGTTTCCTCCTCGGCTGTGGTCTTGAAATAGCGCCGGGTGCTTCTTTTAAATTCCCTTTCAGTGAAGAGAATCTCGTAAGTACTCACACCGGTCCTTCGGGCCATTTGGGCAATTAGACGAAGACAGGCCTCTTCATCTGGGCCGTGGACCATAGTGTAGAGATTATATGGCCAGAAGTCCGGGGCCCTACGGGCATAGCAGTGAGTTACTCCTTCAATGGCCGCCAGGAGGTTTCCGACCTCTTCTAGACGCTCCTCCGGCACCTGCCAAGCCACCATGGCGTTGGCTGGATACCCCGATCGGTCATGGCGGATGGTGGCCCCGAAGCGTCGGATGAGGCCCCGGTCTTGGAGGGATTGGAGACGCTTCAGGAATTGTTTTTCACTGATCCCGACTCTTTGAGCCAGGAGCCTAAAGGGCTGCTCCACCAAGGGGATATCCTCCTGGAGGAGGGCTAAAATCTTGATATCCAGAGGATCTAGATCTTTTGTAATCTTTTTCATATTTTCCCGAGGATCATAGCTATTCCCAAGATAATAAACAAGATGCCGGCCCCGGTCTTGATGAGATGAAGGGGGATGATTCGGCCGATGAGGCTACCCACAAGGACTCCAATGAGGCTTGAGAGCACCAGGGCCGTTGAGGCGGCCAAAAAAATAGTCCAGCGTCGGTGATCTGCAGCGCTCAAACTCATGGTGGCCAGCTGGGTTTTGTCACCCAGTTCGGCCAAGAATATGGCCACAAAGACCGAACAGAAAAGCCTAAAATCCATTGATTCCTCCTGCTTCTTCGATAGCTTCCCAGAGGCGACGGTCGGCCGGGGCCAGGTTTAGACGGCCGACCTCTCCTGGGGCTACCCAGGCCAAGCTCTGGCCTTCTAAGGCCTGAGGGCATCCTCGACGGATTCGGGCCAAAAAGCCGTAGAGCCTGATACGCCCTTCAGGATAATCATGATCAACCACAGAAAGGAGATCTTTAACTTCGATCTCTATCCCCAACTCTTCAGCGATCTCCCGAAAGAGTGCCGTCTCAAGGTCTTCTCCAGGTTCAAGCTTTCCTCCAGGAAACTCCCAGAGCCCTCCCCGGATCTTCCCCTCTGGGCGCCGGCAAAGGAGTAGGGTCCCTTTGGTCTCATTTAGGATAAGGGCGGCCACCACCTGAGTGCGCTTGATCATGGTCTGACATTCTGGCCGACCGCCATGACAAAATCAAGCAATCACTTAGGTAGATCTTGTTGCCTCTTGAAGAGAGGGTTGTTAAATTCTTCTATTTTAAAGAATGAGGGGAGAGATGGCTCGGGATAAGTGGCGTCGGCTGGAAGAGGCCCGTAAGATACTCGGTCTACCCCAGAAGACAACCATCTTAGAGATTAAAGAACACTATCGCCGGTTGAGTCTAGAGTCTCATCCGGATCGCCAGGGAAGTGTGGATCAGCAACAACGTCTAAACCAGGCCTATCGTCTCTTGATGGACTACTGTGAACGCTATCGGATAACTCTCGTCCCCAATGAAGATGGGGCCGATCCTGAGGATTGGTGGTTCCTTCATTTCGGTCAAGACCCCATTTGGAGTGGAGATAAAGGGAAGGAGTAGAGATGCTCATTGTCCAGAAATACGGCGGGACCTCGGTGGGAAATATTGAGCGAATTCGCAACGTGGCCCAAAGGGTGGCTCGATATAAAGACGAGGGTCATGACTTGGTTGTCGTCGTCTCCGCCATGGCCGGAGAGACGGACCGTCTCCTTTCTTTGGCCTGGGAGCTGACCTCCAATCCTGATCCCCGAGAGCTTGACGTTTTGGTCTCTACCGGAGAGCAGGTCTCGGTAGCCCTTCTGGCCATGGCCCTTAAGTCTATGGGCTATCAGGCTAGATCTTATCTGGGCCATCAGGTGAAGATCCATACGGATTCCCTTTTTGGCAAGGCTCGGATTACTGGAATTGACACTGAAAAGATCAGGGCTGATCTTGACCGAGGGGCCGTGGTCATTGTGGCCGGCTTCCAAGGGGTAACCGAAGAGGGAGATATTACTACCTTGGGGCGAGGCGGCTCGGATACCACCGCCGTGGCCCTGGCAGCTGCCCTTAAGGCCGATATATGTGAGATCTTTACCGATGTCGAAGGGGTTTTTACCGCCGATCCTCACATTGTCTCCAACGCCAGGAAGATCTCTAGGGTCTCCTATGAGGAGATGCTGGAGTTGGCCAGCCTAGGGGCCAAGGTTCTAGAGATTCGTTCTGTGGGCTTTGCCATGCGCTATGGGGTTCCTATTCACGTGCGCTCCAGTTTCTCTGAGGAGCCGGGGACCATGGTTGTTGAGGAGGAAGAAGAGATGGAAAAGGTGCTTGTCTCTGGGGTCACTTACAACCGTAACGAGGCCCGAATCACCCTCTATAGTGTTCCTGACAGGCCTGGGGTGGCGGCTAGCCTCTTTGGATCCCTTTCTCAGGCTGGCATTGTCGTTGACATGATCATCCAGAACGTCAAACGCAATGGGGCCTATACTGATCTGACCTTTACCGTGCCGCGGACGGACTATTCCCGGGCCATGGATATAGTCCAGAAGGTGGCCCAAGACATCGGTGCCGAGGGTGTCTCCGGGGAGACCGAGATCGCCAAGGTCTCCATTGTGGGGGTGGGGATGCGTACCCAACCTGGGGTGGCCAGTAAGATGTTTGAAACTCTAGCCCGATACGGGATTAACATCATGATGATCTCCACCTCCGAGATCAAGATTTCCTGTGTCATCGAAGAGAAGTTTACAGAGCTAGCTGTGCGGGCCCTTCATGATGCCTTTGGGCTTAGTGAAGAAAGTGTCCCTAGTGAAGAGGGCCGTCAGTAAAGATTTGCATTTATATAAGGGTGAAGCCTATGAGAGAGAAAAGATATGTAGAAATTTATGACACCACTTTGCGGGATGGGACCCAGGCCGAGGACGTGAATCTCTCGGTAGAAGACAAGATCCAGGTGGCCCTCAAACTCGATGAACTAGGAATTGATTATATTGAAGGTGGCTGGCCGGGTTCAAATCCCAAAGATGTCCAGTTCTTTCGAGAGATCCGCAATTATCGTCTGGGCTGGTCTAGGATTGCTGCCTTTGGTTCCACTCATATGGCAAAATATCGGGCCGAGGAGGATCCTAACCTCCGGGCTCTGATAGACGCCCAGACGCCGGTGATCACCATTTTTGGTAAAACCTGGGATGTCCATGTCCGGGATGCCCTGAGGATCAGTCTGGAGCGAAACCTGGAACTCATTCGGGACTCCTTGGCTTATCTGCGTTCCCACGTAGAGAAACTCTTCTATGATGCCGAACATTTTTTTGATGGTTTCAAGGCCAATCCAGACTATGCGGTGGCAACCCTGAAGAAGGCCGTAGAGGGAGGGGCTGATTGTCTCGTTCTTTGCGATACCAATGGAGGGACCTTGCCTCAAGAGATTGTTGAGATCATTCAGGAAGTGAAGGCCCGTCTGGGAGAAGATGTTCCCCTTGGCATCCATGCCCACAATGATTCTGAGACGGCCGTGGCCAACTCCCTTGTGGCCGTCTCTGCAGGGGTCCGGCATGTCCAGGGGACTATAAACGGCTTCGGGGAACGTTGTGGCAACGCCAACCTCTGTTCCATCATTCCCGGGCTGGTACTTAAGATGGGTTGCAGTTGTAAGGCCGGTGAGCCAGAACGCCTCCAACGCTTGACCGAGGTCTCCCGATTTGTCTTTGAGATTGCCAACCTGCCCCACAACAAATATCTTCCTTATGTTGGCCGAAGTGCTTTTGCCCACAAGGGCGGAGTCCATGTCAGTGCTGTCTCTCGCAATCCGGAAACCTACGAACATATCCGTCCAGAACTGGTAGGTAATACCCAGCGAATTCTTATCTCTGATCTGGCCGGCAAGAGCAATGTTCTCTACAAGGCCAAGCAGTTTGGCATTCCACTTGCCTCTGAAGATCCAGTAGTCCGGGAGATTGTTGTCCAGCTTAAGGAACGAGAAAACGAAGGTTATCAGTACGAGGCAGCCGAGGCCAGCTTTGAGCTCCTTATGCGGCGTATTGTTGAGGGGCGTAAGGAGACCTTTGGCTTTTTTGAGCTTATTAGCTTTCGGGTTCTGGATGTCAAGAGGATGGAGGACGAGAGAAGTCTGGTGGAGGCCACCGTTCGCCTCCGGGTTCGTGGGGAGGAAGAGCACACGGCGGCAGTCGGTAATGGGCCGGTCAATGCCTTGGATAACGCCGTTCGTAAGGCCCTAATGGCTTTTTATCCCGAGCTTGAGGATATGGAACTTGAGGACTACAAGGTTCGGGTCCTGGCTGGAGATCCGGGGACAGCGGCTAAGGTTCGGGTTCTCATCCAATCCAAAGATCGCGAAGACCGCTGGGGAACCGTGGGCGTCTCTCATGATATCATTGAGGCCTCCTGGCAGGCCTTAGTTGACGCTATCATATATAAGCTTCTTAAGAGCAGGAAGAGGGGCCTTGAAGCAGCTTGAGAACAATAAGAGGGTCTTCTTCCTGGCCCTCATTTTGGCTCTAAATATCCTGGCCTTGGGGCACCTTAAGGCCGGGGCGCCGTTTCATAATGATCTTCCTCCCTTTGAGCCTCGGAGCCAGGCCGACGGTCTTCTGTGTTTCAAGCCCCTTTCAGTCAATAAGGCCCGGGAAGAGGAGCTTATCCTTATCCCTGGAGTTGGTCCTCGGTTGGCCCAGGCCATTGTTTCTTTAAGAGAAAAAAAAGGAAAGATAAAAGACCTCTCTGAACTTCTGGCCATCAAGGGTCTTGGCCCCCGTAAACTCTCACGCCTTGAAGCATACCTTAAGGTGCCTTAATTTTTTCTTCCGCTAAGATCAAAAGGAGAAGGAAGTGACAGAGACCAAAGATTTTTCTCTTGAAGAAGTGATTCCGGCCGGTTTTCGTTCGGGCTATGTGGCCATAATCGGGGCCCCAAACGTGGGCAAATCAACCCTTCTTAACCAGTATTTAGGCCAGAAGGTGGCCATCTGTACCCCTAAACCCCAGACTACCCGCCATCAGATCCGGGGCATCTTAAGCGGTCCAGATTTTCAGATCGTCTTTGTGGATACCCCTGGAATTCACGAGGCCAAGATCCTGGCCAATCAGGCCATGGTGGAGGCAGCCTTGAGGGCCCTTGAAGAAGTTGATGCTGTCCTCCTGGTGGTCGATGTTGCCAACCGTCAGCCATCGCTTGAGGAAAAGATCATCGGTTTCTTGTCGCGGGTTCAAAAACCAGCGGTATTGGCCTTAAACAAGATTGATCTCGTTAAAAAAAGCGAGCTTTTACTGATGATAGAGACCTTTTCGCAGGCTTATCCTTTCTCGGCCATTGTGCCCATCTCGGCCCTCAAGGGAGATGGTCTCAGCGATCTCTTGCAGGAACTTCTCAAACTTCTTCCCGAAGGCCCTCCTTTTTACGATCCAGAGACCTTTACCGACCAGACGGAGAGGCAACTGGCCGCTGAAATCATCCGGGAGAAGATCTTTCTCCTCACTGGTCAGGAGATTCCCTATGCTACGGCGGTAATCATCGAGGACTGGGAAGACGATGAAGAGAAAAATCTTTCTCGAATCCGGGCTACTGTCTTTGTGGAGAGGGATTCTCAGAAGGGAATTGTCATCGGCAAAGGGGGGCGAATGCTTAAGAAGATCGGCCAGCTGGCCCGAGAGGAGCTTGAATTTCTTCTGGGGCGGCGGGTCTATCTAGAGCTCTGGGTAAAAGTCCTTTCAGACTGGCGGCGGGATCCCAAGGCCTTAAGACGTCTGGGGCTGGCCTGATCTGTGTCCTTTTTGCAACAGTCGTGGTAAAAAGGACACGTCTGGTTTCGGATCATCAGTAGGCCATTTCTAAAAAATGGCGATCTTCCTGCCACTTACGACCTCTCCTGTTTTTGGCACGATAGATGCTTATCAAGACTATGATTTAATTCTGGGGGCCCATATGTGGCATTTTCAACACACCATCAAAAAAGAGGTCTCAGCGGCAGGGGTTGGTCTTCACACTGGAGAGCTGGTTCGGGTGCGTCTGCGTCCAGCAGAACCCAATCAAGGGATAGTCTTTGTGCGTACAGATCTTGTCCCTCCTAGGGTCATTCCTGCTCGGGCTGACTATGTTATCCATACAGAGTTGAGCACGGTAATTGGTGTGGGTGAGGCCTCGGTGGGTACCATCGAACATCTGATGGCTGCTCTGGCTGGCCTGGGAGTTGATAATGTCATTGTTGAGATCGACGGTCCGGAGATCCCGGCTATGGATGGGAGTGCCTTGGCCTTTGTCCATCTGCTTCGGCAGGCCGGTCTTCGGCGACAGCGGGTAAGGCGCCATTTTATTAAGGTCCTTCGTCCATTTGTCTTGGAGGAGGCAGGACGTAAAATTGCCTTTTTGCCGGCCAGCGATCTTGAGTTAGAGGTTCTCATAGATTTTAAACACGAGGCTATCGGTCAGCAGCGCTACGTCCGTCGACTTTCGCGGCAACGCTTCATGGAAGAGCTGGCTCCAGCTCGGACCTTTGGTTTTTTGCACGAGATAGAGTACCTTCGCCGCAACGGTTATGCTCGAGGGGGATCCCTGGACAATGCCATAGTTCTCACCAAGCGAGGGATCCTTAATCATGAAGGCTTACGCTTTGATGACGAATTTGTCCGTCACAAGGCCCTTGACCTCTTGGGCGATCTCTATCTTCTCGGTTTCCCTCTTATGGGTCGGGTGGTGGCCGAGAGGACCGGCCATGGCCTTCATCACCAGGCCATCAAGGTCTTCTTGGCCCAGGAAGACGCCTGGAAACTCATCCCTTATCCTTCAGAAAGCTTCAGCCGTCCGGGACTCATGGCGATGGCTCTGGCCCAGGCTTGAAGAAGACTTTCCCCCCCAGTAGAATGCCCCATTAATTTCCCTGTTTAGGCCTGAAGATAGACTTCAGGCAAGGAGCAAAAGTGGAAAAGACGGGGGTCTCTATAGGCTTGCGGTCTTGGGGAGTTTTTTTTCTCCTGCTGCTTATTACCTTTATCCCATCTTCCGCCCAGGCTCTGATCATCTCTGACCTTACGGTAGCCAATTCCAGGAGCTATATCCTGGCCTATTTTTCCCTGAATGATATTCCCTATGAGAAGGTAAAAGAGGCCCTCAGGCATGGAATTCCGGTCCGTTTCCGCTTTGAGGTAGAACTTTTTGAACTTCGCCGCCTCCGGCGAGACCGTAGGATCCTCTTCCAGGAGGTCAGTCGAATTATCTATTTTGATCATCTTAAAAACACCTATCTCATTCATTATCCGGGGACAACCCATCCTATTGACCAAACTATGGACTTCAAAGAGGCCCTGAAGATGGCTGCAGAGATCAATGATCTTCCCCTCATTCCCCTTCAACAGCTACGGCCCCAAAGCCACTACCGTTTGCGAGTAAGAGGGTTTATGGAGAAGGTTACCTCCCCTTCCCTGCCTTCTAAGCTCATCGGGGTCTTGTTTTTCCGGAAAGAGGCAGAGGCCACTGACTGGGCAACTATTAGATTCAGGCTCTGATTATGGCCGGAGTTAAGACCGAAGCCATCTCCAGAGAAATGGCCGAGGCTAGGCGGCGGCGGCGAGAGAAAATCATCATCTTGGTGGCCTTGGCCCTGGTGGCCTTGCTTACCTGGATAGAATCACGGCTCTTCTCCGTAGAGATAGAGCTGCCTTTGGGAGGCAATGTCCTCATATTTGCCCTCATCAATATTAATGTCCTTCTGCTCCTTTTGGTGGTTTTTCTGGTAGTTCGCAATGTGGTCAAACTCATCTTTGAGAATCGACGAAACATTCTTGGGGCCAAACTTAAGACTAAGATGGTGGTGGCCTTCGTCTTTCTGTCTCTTATCCCCACGATCCTGCTCTTCTTTGTCTCTCTGCAGTTCGTCTCTACCAGCCTTGACTACTGGTTCTCTTCTAGACTGGATCGTTCCCTTCAGGAGGCCCTGTCTCTGGGTAAGGCCTTTTATTCCGAGACCCAGGAAAGGCTTACCGATTATGCTCATCTTTTGGCCATCGGTCTCTCCCAATATGATCCTGCAGATACCAAGATCCTGGAGACCTACGTCAAAAAGAAACGTCTGGAGTATCGCTTTGACACCCTGGAGCTCTTTGATGCCTCGCTTCAGCTTATAGCCTCCAGCAAAAGCCCCGAGCTCAAGGACCTTAGCCCTTCCCTTCCGCCTTCGTTGCTGGCCAAGGCTCTGGCAGGAGAGACTGTGACCGAAAACAGCAAAGTCAAAGAAGGACTCCTTATCCGGGTGGCGGTTCCGGTCTATCGAAGTGGGGAGCCGCAGGCGGTCCTCGCCGTCGGTCTTCTCCTAAATCCTAATCTTGGTCAGCTTATGGAGGATATTAACCGGGGCTATGAGACTTACAGGCAGCTCAAATTCCTCAAACAGCCTATTAAGGTTAGCCTGATCATTACCTTAGCCCTGGTGACGCTGTTGATCATTTTGGTGGCGGTCTGGTTTGGTTTCCGTTTTGCTCGCGGGATTACAGAGCCTGTTCAGGCTCTGGCCGAGGCCACCCACCGGGTGGCTGGAGGTGATCTTGACTTTGTCCTGGAAGTCTCTGCTCAAGATGAGCTGGCCTCCCTTATCGAGGCCTTTAACACGATGACCAGGGATCTCAAGGAGAGTAAACTTCAGGCTGAAGAGGCTACCCGGGCCTTGGAGAGGAGCCATCAGGAGCTGGCTCGGAGGCACTCCTATATTGAAACTATTCTTCGCAATGTGGCTGCCGGAGTCATCTCTATTGATGCCTCAGGAAGGGTAACCACCGTTAATCGTTTTGCTGAGGAACTTCTAGAGGTCTCTGCGGGTAGTCTCCTAGGAAAACCTTGGCCGGAGATCCTTACTGAAAAACAGCGGGCCCTGGCCGAGGGTTTCCTGGAAGAGGCTCGGAAGAGTCCTCGTGGCTCTGTCCAGCGAACTTTTCGCCTAAAGATTAGGGAAAAGGAGGTCTACCTGCTGGCCACCTTGACTATCCTTCGTGATGAGGCCGGTGAGGAGGTCGGGGCGGTTCTGGTTTTTGATGATCTTACGGAAAGGGAAAAGATCCAGCGGATGGCGGCCTGGCGGGAGGTCGCCCGCCGAATTGCCCATGAGGTCAAAAATCCCCTCACCCCCATCCAGCTCTCGGCCCAGCGTTTGAGGCGTCGGTACCTGGAAAGGTTGGGGCCAGAGGAGGGGGCCATCCTCGATCGCTGTACGAAGACCATCGAGAATCAGGTTGAGGAACTGAGACGTCTGGTCAACGAATTTTCTTCTTTTGCCCGGATGCCAGCAGCCCGTCTGGCACCCAATGATCTTCTTCAGGTGGTCGAGGAGACGCTTTCTCTTTACCGCGAGGCCCATCGGGAAATATCCTTTGAACTTCGGCTCATCTCTGTCCCTCCGGTCTTTGCCTTTGACCGGGATCAGCTCAAACGGGCTCTGATCAACCTTCTGGACAATGCCGTGGCCTCTCTGCCTCAAGGGGGTCGCATCTGGGTAGAGATTGAGACCAAGGCAGAGAGGGTGAGATTGGTTGTGGCCGATTCCGGGCCAGGGATCTCCCCCGAGGATAAGCCCCGGCTCTTTGAGCCCTATTTTTCCCGCAAAAAAGGAGGTACAGGGCTGGGGCTAGCCATTGTCAACTCCATTATCACCGAACATAATGGAAAAATTTGGGTAGAGGATAATCATCCTCAGGGGGCCCGTTTTGTGATGGAGCTTCCTCTTGTTAAAGGGCCCCAGTAAACCTGTGGGCAGGAGAAGAATGGCGGAGCGGATCCTTGTTGTCGATGATGAGGAAAGCATTATTGAATCCCTCTCCGGGATCCTTGAAGACGAGGGCTTTGAGGTTGAAGGGGCCATCTCTGGCCAGGAGGCCTTAAATAAGGTCTCGGAATCCGTGCCCGATCTTGTCCTTCTTGATGTTTGGCTTCCAGACCTTGACGGTCTGGATGTTCTCAGGGAGCTCAAGGTCGGCTATCCTGACCTGCCCGTAATCATTATTTCTGGTCACGGGACCGTTGAGACCGCGGTCAGAGCTACCAAACTGGGGGCCCATGATTTTATTGAAAAGCCCCTTTCTTATGATCGGGTAGTCCTTTCTGTACGCAATGCCCTGAAGTTTCGAGCCCTGGAGAGGGAAAATGTCCTTCTTAAAAACAAGGTTCGCACTAGACAAATAACTGGTACTAGTCCGGCAGTGCTCAGGCTTCGGGAGCAGATTGCCCGGGTGGCCCCTACTGATTCGACGGTGCTCATCCTGGGAGAATCTGGCGCGGGCAAAGAGGTAGTGGCTCAGATGATCCATGCGGCCAGTCGGCGGCGAGAAAAACCCCTGGTGGAGATAAACTGTGCCGCCATTCCGGAAGATCTTATCGAGGCAGAGCTTTTCGGTTATGAAAAAGGGGCCTTTACCGGGGCGCTGACCTCAAAGAAGGGCAAATTTGATCTGGCTGATGGGGGAACGCTTTTTTTAGATGAGATAGGTGACATGAGCCTTAAGACTCAGGCCAAGATCCTCCGCATCCTTCAAGAGCAGCGCTTTGAACGGGTCGGAGGTACCCGGACCCTTAAGGTAGATGTCCGAATTATTGCCGCTACCAACAAAGATCTCCGCCAAGAGATAAAAAGGGGTAACTTCCGGGAGGACCTTTACTATCGTCTGAACGTGGTTCCGATAGAGGTGCCCCCTTTGAGGGAACGCCTGGAGGATATTCCCCTTCTTATCGAAGATTTTCTTCAGGAGATTGCTGAGAATACGGGCCTTGGTCGAAAGAGGGTTACTCCGGAGGTCCTTGAGGCCTTGGAGCGTTATCATTGGCCGGGAAACGTCCGGGAGTTGCGCAATTTGGTGGAGCGCCTAGTGATCATGTCCCCTGGGCCAGAGATAGAGATTTCGACCCTTCCAGACTATATTCGCAATCCCGATCCTCCATCTAAAGGGCTTCAAGAGCCCTGGTTTGCCTGTGAAGACCTGAGACAGGCCCGGGCCCTCTTTGAAAGGGAGTTCATCCTCCGTAAACTCCGGGCCCATGGAGGCAATATCTCCCAGACGGCCGAAGCCATAGGCCTTGAACGGAGCCATCTCTATCGGAAGATGCGATCTTTGGGGATCCTGGGAATCAAAGGTGAAGAAACTTAAAGAGGCCCTGGCCCGAAAAGAATTCATTTTTACCTTCGAGCTGGTCCCTGGTCGTGGCTCCAGGGGCAAGGCTTACGATCAACTAGTCTCCTTCGCACGGTCGGCTGCTCGTGGAGGCCGGCTACACGCCCTTTCGATTACGGAGAACGCCGGAGGCCATCCGGCCTTGGCCCCAGAGGTCTTGGGGCGGGAAATCAAGGCCTTGGGGCTAGAGACCATCATCCATTTTTCCTGTAAGGATCGCAACCGCAATCAAATGGAAAGCCACCTTTTTGCCTGGGATCGGGAGGGCTTCCACACCATTTTGGTTATGACTGGGGATTTCCCTCGGGTCGGCTTTGGAGGACAGGCCAAGCCAGTCTTTGATCTGGACTCTGTCCAGACCTTGGCCCTTATTTCTCGCCTAAATAGTGGCTATACAATTCGTGGAGGGGCGAAGCTTCCTCCTACCTCCTTTTTCAAGGGCTGTGTAGTTTCACCTTTTAAACGTCTTGAGGCCGAGGTAATGACCCAATACTTTAAGCTTGAGCGCAAGATTGCCGCTGGGGCCGATTTTGTTATTACCCAGATCGGCTTTGATGCTAGAAAATTCGATGAACTTCTTCGTTATCTTCGCCTTAAAAATCTTGATATTCCCGTCTTGGGAGGGGTCTTTGTTCTTGATGTGTCCTTGGCCCGGGTTATGCACAAAGGCCGTATTCCTGGGTGCCGGGTGACCGATGATCTCCTTGCTCAGATCGAAGCCGAATCTCAAGCCCCCGATGGAGGCCTTTCGGCCCGTCTCATTCGAGCAGCTAAGCTAATCGCTATCCTTAGGGGCCTAGGCTATGCTGGAGCCCATATCTGTGGACCAAATCTTACTTATGAACAGGTAGAATTTATCGTTGAGAAGTCTCAGGAGCTGGCTGATCAGTGGCTTGATTTTGTTCCCGAGTTCGATTATTCCCCACCGGATACCTTCTATTTCTTTGAGAGAGATTCTCAGACAGGTCTTAATACCGAGGCCCTTTCCCCTCGGGCACCAGCTCCCTCCTGTCCCTGGCACTACGTGATTAATCGTCTCATCCATGATCACTTTTTTTCTGAAAAGGGCCTCTTCTTTCAGGCCACCAAGCGGCTTTTTCTCTGCCTGGCAGAAAGCCCTCTGGCCGGTCTTCTAGATTCAGTGGAATATTTCGTCAAAAAGGTTCTCTTTGATTGTCGTTCCTGTGGGGATTGTACCCTGGGGGAGCTGGCCTTTCTCTGTCCTCAGAGTAAGTGTGCCAAGTATCTCCTCAATGGTCCCTGTGGGGGGAGCTATGATGGCTGGTGCGAGGTCTTTCCTGGCAAAAGGCGCTGTCTTTACGTAAGGGCCTATGAGAGACTTAAGGCCCAAGGGGAGGAGGAATCCCTGGCCAAAGGAATGGTTCCTCCTCGCAACTGGGCCCTCAATGGGACCTCCTCCTGGCTCAACTACTTTGCCGGTCGAGATCATTATCGCTTAGGCCAAAAGGATTAGCCTGCCTATTGACACAATCCCGGCACAGTAGCATTATGAGGCTTTTGAAACGGGAGATTTTGGCCGTTTTTATTTTGTAAGAGGTGATGGGTATGCGTTTTGCTGAAGCTGTCGCCCCAGCGGGCAAAAAAGATCTGTCTCCTATTAAACCTGCCCGGCGGACGGAAAATATCGAATACGCCGTCCGGGATATAGTTTTGGTGGCTCAGGAGGCCGCCCGCGCTGGCAAGGAGCTTCTTTTTTTAAATATCGGAGATCCCATTCAGTATGATTTTACCACCCCGAGGCATCTCATTGAGGCCACCTACCAAGCCATGTTGGAAAGGCGTACAGGCTATTCAGCCTCCGAGGGGGTGGATGAAGCCATTGAGGCTATTCGGCAAGAGGCCCGCTCAAAGGGGTTTGATCCCGCTGATATCTTCATCACCTCTGGGGCCAGTGAGGCCATAGATTTTGCTCTTACCGCTCTGGTCAACGAAGGGGAAAACGTCCTTTTGCCTTTTCCCGGCTATCCTCTCTATACGGCCATTGTGGCCAAACTGGGGGCTGAGGCCCGCCCTTATTATCTTGATGAGGAAAAAGACTGGCAACCGGATATTGACGACATCGTCGCCAAGATAGACGAGAAGACCCGGGCCATCATCATTATTAATCCCAACAATCCCACGGGGGCTATTTACCCACGGGAGACTTTAGAACAGATCGTAGAGATTGCCAGGGAACATAATCTGGTCATTATGAGTGATGAGATCTACGACAAACTGGTTTTTGACGGCCGGGAACATATTTCTATCGCCTCTCTGGCCAAAGATCTCCCGGTGGTCACCTTCAACGGGCTCTCCAAATGCTATCTGGCCCCAGGTTTTCGGATCGGCTGGGGCATGGTCAGTGGCGAGTGGGAGCTTATTCGAGACTATATTGAGGCCATCCACAAACTGGCCCGGGCTCGCCTTTCAGCCAGCCATCCTAAACAGTACGCCATTCCTCCAGCTCTTCAGGGTGAACAGGAGCATATCGCCGAGACAGTCTCTCGTCTTGAGCGTCGGCGGGACCTGACGGTGGAGATGTTGAACGACATTCCCGGGCTTTCCTGTGTCCGGCCAGAGGGGGCCTTTTACGCCTTCCCTCGGATTCATCTTGATATCTCTGATCGAGATTTTGTCTGCGATCTTATTCGGGAGACGGGAGTAGTGGTTGTCCACGGAAGTGGTTTTGGCCAACGTCCAGGGACGGCCCATTTCCGGGTGGTCTTTTTGCCTCCAGAAGAAATCCTGGAGAAGGCCTATGCCCGGATTCGGAATTTTATGAAGCGCTACCTCAAGTAGGCCTCTATTGGAGCCACGTCTAGATAACGCTCTCCCAGGTCAAAGGCCCTTTTCACCTTTTTGGGGTTCGGAGTCGGATCTGCTTCTGAAGTTGATCTATCCTTCGAGCAGCGGTGTAGGTGTCGTCTTGGAGGACAAGGATGGGTACTTGATGGTCTTCTGCCCGAGAGATGATGATCTCGTTGGGATAAAGGCCTCCGGTTAGCACGAGGCAGTGAGCCCCGGTTTCAATGGCTGCCAGTAATATATCCGATCTATCTCCGCCCACGATGACTCCAAAGTTAGGCGTCCGGCGGAAGTAGGAGATGGCCTTATCTACCTGCATACCGCCGATCAGAAAGTGTTCCACCAGACGCCCTTCCTGATCAGGACGGCAGATAAGCCTGGCCCCAAGGAAATCCCGAAGATTGGCCACAGATACTGCAGCCAGGAGGTCATCGTGGGGGAGGCTCCCTATGACCCGAAGTTCCTGAGAGTGAAGAAAAGGTAGGATCAGTTCCTCGAAGTTGGGCCGATCTTCGACCTTGATTCCATTGATGACGATTCCTAGGAGCTCTTCACCTAGGATCTCTCTGGCCCTAAGGAGTTCGTCCACAAGGTCTTCATTTCCGTAGCGGGCCACCAGGATAACCTTGGCTTCCAATGCCCGAGCCACTTCGATCCCCGAGATCCCAAGAAAACCTCCGCTGTAAAGCCCGCCGGCCCCTGTAGCCAGGATAGGACGGCCCCGGCTGGCCAGCTGGCCATGGCCAGAGACGATCCTTTTAAGAAGCCCTTGAACTTCGCCTCTCAGGCCCCGGACAATCAAATCTTGGCTCAAGATCACCGGGCAGAGACCATCCGTTCTCGGGAGGCTCTGGCCTTTGAGGGCCTGGGCCACAAAGTGGGCCTCATCATCAATTAGCTGACCTCCTTCAAATCGGGGCGATATCCCTACGGGCTTAAAGAAGGAGAAGGAGATCCCTTTGCGGTCCAGAAGGTACCCTAAGGCCAAGGTGGTCAGGGTCTTACCGGCATAGCGGCCGGTGGAAGCGATATAGATTGTCTTGGTCATCTCTTACCCCCTAGAGTAAGTCTGGCATCAACGGCTAAGGCCCCCTGACCATGGGGCCGGAGCATCAAAGGATTGATATCCCCTTCGGCTAGTTCGGGAAAATCAAGGGTCAGCTGGGCTAGGGCTAAGATGGCCGCTGTTAAAGCCTCTAAATCTGCCTCTGGCTGGCCTCGAACCCCTTTAAGGAGAGGATAGCCCTTTGTCTCTCGGATCATCTCCTGGGCCTGGCGGCGCCCGAAAGGAGCTATCCGGAAGGAGACATCCTTTAGGACTTCTACATATATGCCACCAAGGCCGAACATGATCATTGGGCCGAACTGAGGATCGCGGTGAAAGCCGAGGATAATCTCGCGCCCGTTGCGGATCATCTCCTGGACCAGGACCCCGAAGAGGGCCGAGGGGGCGATCTTTTTGGCTCGGCTGGTAAGTTCAAAGAAGGCCTCTAGAAGTTCTTGATCATTACCGGTGTTTACCCGCACTCCTCCCACGTCGGTCTTGTGGACAAAGGCTGGAGAGATAATCTTCAGAACTACAGGATAACCGATGGCTTGGGCTGAGAGCAGGGCCTCATCTGAGGTGCGGGCCAGAAGGGAGCGGGGGAAACGGAAACCGTAGGCCGAAAGGCTCTCTTTTACCTCGTGTTCATACAGTTGTCGGCGATCTTGTTGCCTGGCGACCGAGATGATCTCAGTGGCCCGTTGGCGGTCGACCTTGAGATTCAAGGGTTCATCTTCAGGGCTCATAAGCCAGAGCCGATAGCGCCACATCTTGGCCAGAGAACTGATGACCCTTTCTGGATAGATAAATCCGGGGATCCGGGCTTTTGAGAGAGGCTCCTGGGCTATCTTCAGAGTCTCTGGGCCGAGGAAGCAGGCGGCCAAGGTCTTCCTCTTAGCCTTGGAGGATACTCTTCCCAGGCGTTCGGTAGTCTCTTTAGGGTCGATGGTGGCCGTGGCCGAGAGGATGACCATTATGGCCTGGGCCTCTGGATCCTCAAGGATAATCTCTAGGGCCTTTTGATATCGTTCGGCACTGGCATCACCTAAGAGATCGATCGGATTATAAAAAGAGGCATAAGGAGGTAAAATATTATGGAGTTTTTCGACGGTGTCCGGGGTTATGGTAGTAAGCCTTAAGCCCAGTTTCTCTGAGGCGTCGGCAGCTAGTATCCCCGGTCCACCGGAGTTGGTAATTACCACCACATTGGGCCCCTCTGGGACAGGCTGAAAGGCAAACATCAGGGCCAGGTCCAGAAAATCTTCCAGGTTTTCAGCCCGGATTATTCCCATCTGTTTAAAGGCCGCTTGATAGGCCTGATCCGATCCGGCCAAGGAACCTGTGTGAGAGGAGGCGGCCCGGGCTCCAGCCGAGGTCCGGCCGCTTTTGAGGATGATTACAGGTTTGGTCTTTGTTACCCTAGGGCCACTTCCATAAAGGCCCGTCCGTCGGCTACCCCTTCAAGATAGCCGAGGATGACTTTGGTCTGGGGATCTTCGGCCAAGGAAACGAGGCAGTCTATCTCCGAGATGTCGCTTTTGTTGCCTAGGCTTACAAAACGGGAAAGTCCGACCTTTTCGTTTCGGGACCACTCTAGAACCGCTAGGCATAAGGCCCCTAATTGAGAGGAAAAACCAATTTCTCCGTTTAGAGGTGCCAGAGAGGCAAAGGAGGCATTGAGACGGCTTGAGGTGTCCATAACCCCTAGGCAGTTGGGGCCCAGAAGCCTCATCCGGTATTGTCGGGCGTTTTGATCACCTCGGTCTCAAGTCTGGCCCCTTCGCTACCGGCCTCCTTGAAGCCGGCTGAAAGGATAACCGCCACCGGGACCTCTTTTTGTCCACAGTCAGTGATCACCTGGGGGACAATTTCGACCGGGACGGCAATCACCGCCAAGTCAACTGGGCCAGGAACCTCTTTGAGGCTTGCATAGCAGGGAAGGTCAAGGATTCTTTGAGCCTTTGGATTTACGGGGTAGATCTTTCCAGGATAACCAAAGGAGAGCAGGTTTCTGACGACGTCATGGCCGACCTTGCCAGGGTCGCGGGAGGCACCGATCACGGCTACTGATCGAGGATTAAATAGCTTCTCAAGCATGGCAGGCCCCCTGGCCATTAAATATCTTTCTAAAACTAGTCATGGAAAGACCGAGAGGCTAGGCCCTGGAGGAGGGTGCTCTGCCTTTTCAAGGCTCTGATCCTGTCTCGAGTTCATTAAGACCCTAAAGGCTTCTTGATTCTCTATCCTTGACAAGGGTTGGCCGAAATATAATAGTCTGCCTTTTGTCCATCTTTGGCAAAAGAAGGAGTGGCTTTTTATGGATCTTCTGGACAAAAGAAGGCTTTTGGCCCCTGGACCTGTTCCCGTTCCTCCGAAGGCTCTTCTGGCCATGGCTCAGCCGGCCATGCATCATCGTTCCCCCCAGTTCTCAGCTATTCTCTCTGAGGTCAGAGAAGGGCTTAAATTCCTCTATCAGACGGAGGCCCCAGTATTGTTGTTTGCTTCTTCTGGCACTGGGGCCATGGAGGCCGCAGTGGCCAATCTCCTCTCCCCAGGGGATGAGGCTATCTGCGTTGTGGGGGGTAAGTTTGGAGAACGGTGGGTGGAGATCTGTCAGGCCTTTGGAGTTCGTCCTGTCTCCATAGAGGTTGAGTGGGGAGAGGCCGTTGATCCGGCGGCTGTCCAGGAGGCCCTGGAGAGGCATCCAGAGGCAAAGGCGGTTTTTGTTCAGGCCCATGAGACCTCAACTGGGGTCAAGCATCCGGTAAAAGAATTGTCTGATCTCCTCCGGAACAAAGAGCCCCTTTTGGTGGTTGATGCCATCAGTGCTCTGGGAGTTTACGATCTTCCTGTAGATAACTGGGGCCTTGATGTCGTTGTCGCCGGGAGCCAGAAAGGATTTGCTCTCCCACCGGGACTTTCCTTCGTTAGTCTGAGCCCTAAGGCCCGTAAAGCCCTGGAGCAGGCCCGTCTTCCTCGCTACTACTTCTCTTTCCAGAGGGAGCTTAAGGCCTATGAGCGTGGTACTACCGCCTACACACCGGCGGTCTCTCTCATCTTAGGGCTTAAAGTGGTGTTGGAGCGCATTAAAGAAGTTGGCCTTGAGCGTCTTTTTGCCCACCATCGTCTTCTTTCTGAGGCCACCAAGCAGGCCATGGCCGCCTTGGGACTTGAATTTTTCTCCAAGGCTCCCTGCGAGACGGTTACGGTGGTTCGGGTTCCTGAGGGAGTAGATGGCCTGGAGCTGGTCAAACGTTTAAGAGAGAAATATGGTCTGACCATCGCTGGTGGTCAGGCCAAACTTAAAGGGCGCATCTTCCGGATTGCCCATATGGGCTATCAGAACCACTTTGATGTCATCATGGCTGTCTCTGGGGTGGAGATGGTCCTGAAGGAGCTTGGCCATCCGGTGGAGCTGGGTCGGGGGGTGGCTGCGGCCCAGGAGTATTTCTTGAAGGAGGGAATTTCATGAAAGTCCTCATTAGTGATCATATTGCCGAGGAGGGGAAGGAGATCCTCAAGGCCGCCGGTCTGGAGGTCATCGAAAAGGTAGGGCTTGACCCGGAGGGTCTTAAAGAGGCTATTGCCGAGGTAGAGGCTATCCTTATTCGTTCGGGGACCAAGCTTACGGCCGAGGTGATTGAGGCTGCCAAGCGTCTCAAGGTTATTGCTCGGGCCGGTACAGGCCTTGATAATGTCGATATCGAAGCGGCCAATAAACGGGGCATTGTGGTCATGAATGTCCCGGGAGGCAATACAGTCTCCGCTGCTGAACACACCATCTCCATGATGCTGGCCCTCTCCCGTAACATTCCTCAGGCGACTGCCTCGATGAAGGCCGGGAAATGGGAGAAAAAGAAGTTTCTCGGCCGGGAAGTGGCCGGAAAGATCCTGGGGATTATTGGTGTGGGGAGGATTGGCTCTATTGTTGCTGACCGAGCCCGAGGCCTTAAGATGAAAGTCCTGGCCTATGATCCATACATCACCCAGGAGACCGCCGAAAAGTTGGGGGTAGAACTGGTCAGCCTGGATGAGCTTTTGGCTCGCTCTGACTACATCAGTGTCCACGTTCCTCTGACCAAGGAGACCCGGGGGCTTATCAACCGGGACCTTTTTGCCAAGATGAAAGAAGGGGTCATGCTTATCAACTGCGCCCGGGGCGGTATCGTCAACGAGGACGATCTCTATCAGGCCATGGTCAGTGGCAAGGTTGCCGGGGCGGCCCTTGATGTCTTTGAGGTTGAGCCCCCGCCGAAGGATCATCCCCTCCTGGGGCTCGAGAACTTCATTTGCACTCCTCACCTTGGGGCCTCCACCAGGGAGGCCCAGAAGAATGTGGCCACCGCCGCTGCCAGCCAGATTGTTGACTATCTTCTCCATGGGGTGGTCAGAAACGCTGTCAATGTGCCCTCAGTGTCCGCCGATCAACTTCCGCGTATCCAGCCTTTCATTACCCTTGGGGAGCGGATTGGTTCTCTTCATACCCAGTTGGCTGATGGGCCCATTGAGGAAGTCTCGATTACCTATCAGGGAGAGATGGCCGAAATGGAGACCGGGCCCATTACCTTGGCTATCCTCAAGGGGATCCTCTCTCCGGTCATGGGAGATGAGGTCAACTATGTTAATGCCCCTGTTATCGCCAAGGATCGGGGTATCAAGGTCACAGAGAGCAAGACCTCGACGGCCGAGGATTTTACCAATCTTCTCATTGTTCGAGTCCGCTACAAAGGAGGCGAAAACCAGATCTCCGGGACCATCTTCGGGAAGAGGGAGCCCCGGATTGTCCGGATCAACGACTTCCGCCTTGATGCCATCCCCGAGGGCCACATGCTTTTTATCTACAACGAGGATCGTCCAGGGGTCATAGGCAAGATCGGGATTACCTTAGGGGAGTCAGGGATAAACATCTCTCGGATGCATGTGGGCCAGGAGCCGGCCCAAAAGAGCAATATCATTCTTTTAACTACGGATCAGTCGGTAAGTGATGAAGTCCTCGAGAAGCTGAAGAAAATTCCCCATGTTCTCTCGGCAAGGCCCTTGGAGCTATAATAAAGATTGTGCCAGGCTGAAGCCTGGCACAATCTTTAGATGACCTTGTTCAGGCTATATTCGATGATTCCTTGGGCACCGGCAGCCATGAGCCGAGGGATGAGATCTCTTACCTCACCCTCGGCGACCACGGTTTCAATGGCATACCACCGGCTTTGATAAAGAGGAGAGATGGTTGGGGCATTGAGGCTTGGTAACTGGCGGATAACCTCCTCCAGGGCCTCCTCGGGGACGTTCATCTTCAAGCCAACCATGCGGTAGGCTCGAAGGGCCCCCTTGAGCAGGAGGGCGAGGTTTTCGATCTTTTGGCGCTTCCAGGGGTCTTCCCAGGCCTTCTGATTGGCGATCAGCTGGGGGTTGGATTCCATAAGTTCGTGGATAATCTTGAGCCCATGGGCCCGGATGGTGCTCCCTGTCTCGGTGACCTCAACGATAGCATCGGCCAGACCCTGGACGACCTTAGCCTCGGTGGCCCCCCAGGAGAATTCGACCTGGACATTGATGCCCCGCTGTTCAAAGTAGCGCTTGGTGAAGTTGACTAGCTCAGTGGCTATTTTTTTACCCTCTAGGTCCTCCAAACTCCGGATGGGGGAGTCTGCCGGAACAGCCAAGACCCACCGGGTCGGTCGCTTGCTCACCTTGGAATAGACTAAGTCCGTAACGGTGACTACCTGGGAATCATTCTCCAAGATCCAATCTTTTCCAGTAATGCCGGCGTCAAGGATCTCCTGCTCCACGTAGCGGCTCATCTCCTGAGCCCGACACAGAGAACAACGGATCTCCGGATCGTCTATATCCGGGAAATAACTGCGGGAGTTGACCGAGATCCGCCAGCCGCTTTTGGCAAAAAGCTCGATGGTGGACTGCTGAAGGCTGCCTTTGGGGATACCCAGTTTTAAGACCTTCATGACCCATATTTCTCCTTAGGATCAAAGACTTGGGGGACATCTATCTGCCAGGAGCCATCCTTTAAGTGGCGGAAGAAACAACTCCGGTAGCCCTTATGACAAGCGGCTCCTCCGATCTGTTCCACCTTGATGAGCACAGTATCTCCATCACAGTCCAGACGGATTTCTTTGACCACCTGGACATGACCGGAGGTCTCTCCCTTTAGCCAGAGCTTCTGTCGGGATCGGCTGTAGTAATGGACCTTGCCGGTCTTAAGGGTCTGTTGCCAAGCCTCCTCGTTCATATAGGCGAGCATCAAGATCTCTCCGGTCTCCCAATCCTGAGCAATTACCGGGACGAGACCGTCCATTTTTGCAAAATCTGGCCCTTCCACCCTTTGCCTCCTTGCTCTCCTGTTGGCCTGCCATCTTATAAAGCCGCTTTTTTTTGTCAACGGGCCGAGGCCAAAAACCCAGATTGACTTGGGCTGATTATCTCGCCAAGTTATAGGGCATGGCCAAGCTGACCCCCATGCTCCGACAATACCTGGAGGTCAAGGAGCGCTATCCTGACGCCATTGTCTTTTTCAGGATGGGTGATTTTTACGAGATGTTCTTTGAAGATGCGGTAATAGCGGCTCGGGTACTGGAGATTGCCCTTACTTCTCGAGACAAAGGGGCCAAGGAAAAGGTCCCCATGTGCGGAGTGCCAGTGGTCTCGGCGTCCACCTATCTGGCCCGCCTGGTCCAGGCTGGCTACAAGGTAGCTATCTGTGAGCAGGTTGAGGATCCCAAGGAGGCTAAAGGCCTGGTGCGTCGAGAGGTGGTCCGGGTAGTGACCCCGGGGCTTTATGTAGAAGATGAAGGTCTGGAGAGCAAAAGCCACAACTTCATTGTCTGTATTCTCCTAGCAAAAAGCCGGGCCGGATTGGCTGTGGTAGATCTGTCTACCGGTCATTTTCAGGTAACTGAGGTCTCTCCAGATGAAGCCCTGGGAGAGCTCTTTCGCCTTGAGCCCCGGGAGCTCTTGCTTCCAGAGGCCTTGAGAGATTCAGACCTTGTAGCCAAGATCATCCAGACCATCCCCAGTGTTTTTTTAAGTTTTGAAGAGACCGACGGCCTTACCCTAGGGCAGGCCCGGGAGCTTCTTAAGGAGCATTATCAGGTAGCTTCGCTATCGGGTTTTGGCCTTGAAGGATTTGGCCCCGGGCTTCTGGCTGCGGCTCTCCTCCTGAGGTATCTTTCGCAGACCCAGAAAGGGGCCCTTCCCCATCTACGCCCTCCTCTGGCCTACCATCTTTCTCAGTTTCTCTTGATCGATGAGACCAGCAAGCGAAACCTTGAACTCCTGAAAAGCCTTACCGGGGAGAGGCGGGGGAGCCTTCTTTCAGTTATCGATCGCACCAGGACCCCTATGGGGGGCCGACTCCTCAAGCACTGGATTCTCTATCCCCTTTTGGACAAGGCATCCATTGAGGAAAGGCTGGAGGCTGTTGGTCGGCTCCTGGAGAACCGAAGCCTCCGTGAGGACCTAGGAGAGGCCTTAAAGGAAGTCTATGACCTTGAGCGCTTGAATGCCCGGGTAGCCATGAAGACGGCTACCCCCAAAGACCTTTTGGCCTTAAAGGCCAGTCTGGAAAAGATCCCTCGTCTGAAGAAGGCCTTGGCCGCTGAAAGGGGGCTTCTGAGAAGACTGACCAGAGAGATGGACGCCCTTCCTGGGCTGGTGGATCTCCTCAGCCGGGCCATCCGGGAAGAGGCTCCGGCCAGTCTTAAGGATGGAGGAGTGATCAAGGAGGGATTTGATCCCGAGCTTGATGAATATCTTAGGCTTCGGCGGGACGCCAAGGGAATGTTGGCAGAGATTGAAAAAAGAGAGCGAGAGCGGACAGGTATCGCCAATCTTAAGGTGGGCTTTAACAAGGTCTTTGGTTACTACATTGAGGTTACCAAGAGCCAACTGGCCCGGGTTCCCGAGGACTATATTCGCAAACAGACCTTGGTCTCGGCCGAACGTTTTATTACCCCGGAGCTTAAGGTCTTTGAAGAAAAGGCCCTTTCGGCAGAAGAAAGAAGCAAGGCTCTTGAGATTCGTATCTTTGAGGATCTTCGGAAAAAAGTAGCTGCTTCTGGCTCAAGGATTCAGGCTACCGCTCAGGCAGTAGCCTGTCTTGACTGCCTGGTTTCTCTGGCCGAACTCGCCGAGGAGGGAGATTACTGCCGGCCAGAGATAACGGAAGAGCCCTTGATAGAGATCGAAGAAGGCCGACATCCGGTGGTTGAGGCCCATCTGCCCAAGGGAAGCTTTGTTCCCAACAGCCTGCGGCTTGATCACGAAGAAAATCTGCTCTTGATCATTACCGGCCCTAATATGGCTGGTAAATCTACAATCCTGCGCCAGACGGCCTTAATCGTCCTTTTGGCCCAAATGGGTTCGTTTGTCCCGGCCAAAAGGGCTCGGATTGGGCTGGTGGATCGTATCTTCACCCGAGTGGGGGCCTCGGATGCTCTTTCTCGGGGCCAGAGCACCTTTATGGTGGAGATGACCGAGTGTGCCCATATCCTCCATCAAGCGACGAACCGATCTTTGGTTATCCTTGATGAAATTGGCCGAGGTACAGCTACCTATGATGGCCTCTCCATCGCCTGGGCTGTGGCCGAATATTTGCTAGAGAAGGATGGCCAGGGGGTGAAAACCCTCTTTGCGACCCATTATCATGAGTTAACAGAGATGGTGCGACTTTCTGAGAAGGTCAAAAATTTCAACATTGCCGTCAAGGAATGGAACGATCAGGTTATCTTTTTGCATCGTCTTCAGCCGGGTCCGGCGAATCGGAGCTATGGGATCCAAGTGGCCTCCTTAGCCGGGGTCCCTCGCCAGGTGATCAAACGGGCTAAGGAGATTTTGGCCCGCCTCGAGGCCGGGGAGTTTGAGCTTCTGGTTCAGGTGGCCCGCCGGGCATCAAAGAGGCCGCCCGTCCGCCAGCTTGATCTCTTCTCCCCGGAGAATCTGCTCAAACGGCGCCTTTTGGAGATTGATATCGACCAAACCACTCCCATCGAGGCCCTTAATCTGCTGGCTGAACTCAAGCGGTTAGCCGAGGAAGCTTGATGTCGCGCAAGAGTCTCATTTTGCTGCTGGCCTTTGTTCTCCTTTCTTCGAACCTCTCGGCAGCTCTGGCCAAAAAGGCCGAAGGCCCCCGCGAAGCCTATTTTAAGGCCCGCAAGGCCTTGGTCCGCTTCTCTAAGACCAAGGAGGTTAAAAGGCGGGATGCCTGGCTCAAGATTATCGACAAATTTCGTCAGGTCTATCTGCGTTATCCAGAAAGTGGCTATGCCCCGGCGGCCCTCTTGATGATGGGGCGCTGTTATGAAGAGCTTTATGGATATTCTGGTCGCCGTTCTGATTTGCTTTCGGCCTTAAGGAGATATCAAGTTCTGGTGGAGCGTTATCCCCGGAGTCGCTATGCTGATGATGCCCTCCTCTATCAGGCCAAGATCTATGTCAATAAGCTCAAACGGCCAGACAAAGCCCGCAAGGTCCTGAAACTTCTGCTTAAAAAATATCCCAAAAGGGACAAGGCCAAAGAGGCTCGAAAGATGTTGGCTCGGCTGAAAAAGGGCTCCCGGGCAGCAAATGTCAAAAAGATCCGGCAAACACCTAAAGGATCCAAGGCTAAATCGTCATCCAATGTGGCTAATAAATCCCAGAAGAGAGAAAAGAATATTATAGCCCTTCCGGTCGGAGAGGTGGCTACCCTTGAGGCCACCAAGCTTCCTTATCAGCCAGTCCTTCTTAAGGGAATACGTCATTGGTCCAGCGAGAATTATACCCGGGTCGTCCTGGATCTGGCTGATAAGGTGACTTTTTCCGCCCATCTTCTTCGGCCGGATCCAAAACTGGCCAAACCCATGCGTCTCTACATAGATCTTAGGCCGGCCTTGGCCTCGGCCTATCTCAAGGATGAAATTCCCATCAAAAATGGGCTCCTCAAGGCGGTAAGGGTGGGGCAGTACCGGCCCAGGACTGTCCGGGTGGTCCTCGACCTAGGTAGTCTTTCTCGCTACAAGGTCTTTTATCTGGAGGAGCCCTTTCGGGTAGTGGTGGATATCATCGGTAGGCCCTCGAGGTCAGTGATCTCAAAGGATCAAGCGCCAGAAAGACGTCCTCCGGCAGAACTGGGGTCATCCAAGAAAGGTCTTTCTTTGGCCCAGCAACTTGGCCTCACTGTCCGTCGGATCGTTATTGATCCCGGCCACGGCGGCAAGGATCCAGGAGCTATAGGCCCTACAGGGCTCAAGGAGAAGTCGGTTACTCTCAGGGTGGCTCGTCTTCTTCGGGATAAACTCCGGAAGAAGCTTGGCTGCGAGGTGATTATCACCCGCAATCGGGATGTCTTCCTGCCACTTGAACAGCGGACAGCCATTGCCAACACCCGGGGGGCAGACCTTTTTGTCTCCATTCACACCAATGCCTCTCCCAGGAGGAGGGCTTATGGAGTGGAGACCTACTATCTCAACTTTACCACTGATGAGGAGGCCATGAGAGTGGCCGCTCGGGAGAATGCCGTCAGCCAGAAGTCCATCGGGCAGCTTCGGAGTATCCTCAAAGAGATCATGCTTACGGCTAAGGTTCAGGAGTCTTCTCGTCTGGCTGAGTGCATCCAGCAAGATCTAGTTGGCCATCTGCGTCGAAAATATTCCCGCATCAAGGATCACGGGGTAAAGCAGGCCCCGTTTTTCGTCCTCATCGGGGCCCAGATGCCAGCAGTCTTGGTAGAGATCTCTTTTATCAGCAATCCCCGGGAAGAGCGGCGTCTTAAATCAGCCAAGTATCTTGATTCGGTGGCCGAAGGGATTGCCAGGGGCATCATCCGCTACATTAAAGAGACCCAGATGGCCTATCTTCAGTAGTCTCTTCAAGTAAATTCTGTCTGTTACCGATTCTGTTTAAGAACCAAGTTAAAGCCGGGTTGAAGGCCTCCCGAAGGAAATCCAGGCCAAAAAGTCTTCCGGGAAGGGTGAAACATGAAAGCTTTGGTCGTCGATGATTCAAAGGCCATCCGCCAGATAATTCGCAAAGGCCTTGAAGCCATGGGGTTTGAGGTTCTGGAGGCCGAAAATGGCCAGGAGGCCCTGGAAGTCCTCAAGTCAAAGGGGCCAGTGGACATAATTCTCCTCGACTGGCATATGCCCGTAATGAATGGCTTTGAGTTCCTGAAGACGGTTCGGGCCAACTCCGCCTGGGATGACGTCAAAATCATGATGGTCACCACTGAAAACCAGCAACAAAGCGTGATCGAGGCGGTTATGGCCGGGGCTAACGAGTATCTGATGAAGCCTTTTGATCAGGAAATGTTGGAAACTAAGGTCAAGATGGTTCTGGGGTTGCCATGAAGATTCGAGTCTTGGTAGTTGATGATTCCGCTGTCTTTAGGAGGATCCTTTCTGAGGCCTTATCTTCGGATCCAGAGATAGAGGTGGTCGGATCTGCGGCCAATGGTAAGCTGGCTCTGGATAAGATTGTCCGGCTCAGACCGGATGTGGTCGTCCTTGACGTGGAGATGCCCGTTATGGACGGGCTGACCACCTTGGGGGAGCTGAGGCGTCGCTTCCCTCAGGTGGGAGCGATCATGTTTAGCTCCCTGACGGAAAAGGGGGCCAGAGTAACTATAGAGGCCCTAGCCCGGGGGGCCTTTGATTTCGTTCCCAAACCGGCCAAAAGCGGCTCTTTTGAAGAAAGCGTCATCCGTATTAAGGAAGAGCTTATCCCCAAAATCAAGGCCTACGCCCAACGCAAAAGGCCCCGTTTTAGGACTCCTTCCCGTCTGCCTGCCCAGCCATCTCCAGCGGCCCCCCGGCCAACACTGGCTCGCCGGGCTCCGGCCATCTCCGTACCCTCTCTGGCTTCCATGCGGCGGCGGGAGGTGGTGGCTATCGGGGTCTCAACCGGAGGGCCTAACGCCTTGGCCGAGGTTATCCCTCAGCTTCCAGTAAATTTTCCGGCCCCTGTCCTCATCGTTCAACATATGCCGGCCTTCTTTACCACCCAGCTGGCCCTTCGCCTTGATCAGTCTTCAAAGCTCAAGGTCGTTGAAGCCCAGGCCGGAATGCCCGTGGTGGCCGGGAGGGTCTATATCGCTCCAGGAGACTTTCACATGGAGGTTCGGGAGACCGGGGGGGTAAAAACTATTTACCTCCATAAGGGGCCTCCTGAAAATTCCTGTCGGCCGGCCGTTGATGTCCTCTTCCGGTCAGTGGCCAATGTCTATGATGGAAGGTCTGTGGCCGTGATTATGACCGGCATGGGCAAAGACGGATTTAAGGGCTGCCAGGTTATTAAGGAGGCCGGCGGCTATATTATCGCCCAGGATGAGGCCACCAGCGTGGTCTGGGGTATGCCCAAGTTTGTCGCCGAGGCAGGACTGGCCGATCAGGTTCTGCCTCTTCAGGAAATTCCAAGAACCCTGACGGAAATCTTTAAGGTGAGACAGCATGAAGCCCGAAGTCTTTGATTTTTTTGCCAGACTGGTTCAGAACGAAAGCGGAATCGCCCTTACTAAGGATAAGGTCTATCTTCTGGAGAACCGTCTGGGTGAGTTGGCCAGGACCTTGGGTCTGGCCAACGTGGAGGCTCTCTACCGAGAGGCCAAATCCCGGATGTCTCCCAAGCTCCGGGATCAGATTGTCGATGCCATGACCACCAATGAGACCTACTTCTTCAGGGATCAGGCCCCCTTTGATGCCCTGAGGCAGCATATTATTCCGGAGCTTATTGAGGAGAGAAAGGCCAAAAAGGTGCTCCGCTTCTGGTCGGCGGCCTGCTCCACCGGCCAGGAACCTTATAGTATCGCCATGCTTCTCTTGGAGCATTTTCCCCAGGTAGTAGCCAACTGGAGGATCGAAATTCTGGCTACAGACATCTCCTCCCAGGCCCTGGAGAAGGCCCAAAGTGGCCGTTATAGCCAAGTGGAGGTCAACCGGGGGCTTCCGGTTACCTTGCTTGTTAAATATTTCAAACAGAGGGGGGCCCTCTGGGAGATTGACGAAAAGGTCCGCCGGATGGTCACCTTTCGCAAACTCAATCTCAAGGAGCGTTTTCCTCCTATTGGTCCTTTTGATGTCGTCCTCTGTCGCTATGTGCTTATCTATTTCGCCCCAGAGACAAAGCGGGAAATTCTGGCCAAGCTCGAAAAGGTCATCGCTCCCAAAGGCTATCTTTTCCTAGGGGCTACAGAGACCCCTATGGGGCTATCCAAACGTTTCGTCAAGAAGACCTTTGGAAGGGCCACTTGTTATCAACTGGTAAATTAATATTCCTTGTCTGCCGATAAGGATACTGATGTCGGAAAAGGCCGGAGTTCAAAGAATTTTTGGAAAATAACGGCCAACTTTAAGCTTAATAGGGAGGCCATCGATGGGTTTTGAAGAAGATGTCCTTAAAGATTTTTTGGTCGAGGCCAAAGAGAATTTAGAACAACTTGATGAGCAGTTCGTCGAGCTAGAACAGGATCCTCAGAACCGGGATCTACTCTCCAGTATTTTTCGAACGGTTCACACCATCAAGGGTACGGCTGGTTTTTTTGGTTTTAAGACCCTGGAGGGAATTGCCCACTTTGCCGAAGATATCCTCTCTAAACTTCGGGATGGGCTGGTTGTCGCAGACCAGGAGACCATAGATATCCTTTTGAAGGCTGTTGATTACATCAAGGCCATAGTGGCCGAGCTGGAGAGCTCTGGCAAGGAGCCCACAGATACCGAATATCTCGATTTTATTATCGAGCTCCGGAACTTTGCTGAAAACCTGACCCAAAGAAGCAGTCCTTCCGAGGTCAAAACCTCGGAAGGGGAACAGGCTCCGGTGGTCGAGGAGACCTCTCCAGAGGAAGGCTCAGCGGAGTCCCCAAAGGAGGTCGTCTCTTCAGCCGAGAAGCAAGAAACGGCCGAGGAAGAACCTGAGGCTGCCGCTGAACGGCCTTCCTCGGCGCCAAAGCAGGAGACTAAACCGGCGCCAGCCAAGGGCTCTGAACCTGCCAAAAAGGCCCCTTCTGGCCCTCCCTCGACCACCCACCTTACCGAGAGCCATATTCGGGTTGATGTCCACCTTCTGGACAACCTCATGAACCTGGCCGGAGAACTGGTTCTTTCTCGCAATCGGTTGGTCCAGATCGCTAACTCCGTAAATGATCCGGAGCTCCTTAAGGCCACCCAGAGGCTTTCCTTGATCACTACCGAGATGCAAGAACAGATCATGAAGACCCGTATGCAACCAGTGGGCAATGTCTTTAATAAGTTTCCCCGGATCGTTCGTGATCTTGCCCGGATGGCCAACAAACAGGTCCAGCTCAAGATCGAAGGGGCCGAGACCGAGCTTGATCGCTCTATTATTGAGGCCATTAAGGATCCGCTGACCCATTTAGTCCGCAACTCTATAGATCACGGTATTGAGCCTCCGGATATCCGCGTCCAGAAAGGCAAGCCTCCGGTGGGCACCCTGATCATGAAGGCCTACCATGAGGGGGGGCAGGTGATCATCGAGATCCAAGATGACGGCGGGGGCATTGATCCGGAGAAGATTCGCCAGAAGGCTATAGAAAAGGGGGTTGTCTCCAGGGAAGAGGCCGAAAATCTCTCTGACCGGGAGGTTATTAACCTGATCTTCAAGCCGGGCTTTTCTACGGCCGAGCAGGTAACCAACATCTCTGGCCGAGGGGTGGGGATGGATGTGGTCAAGACCAATATTGAAAAGATGGGAGGCACCGTAGAGGTGCTTTCAGATCTTGGCCAGGGAACAACCATCCGAATAAAGATTCCCCTTACCCTGGCTATCATCCCGGCCATTATCGTTCGTACCCGAGGCGAGCGCTACGCTATTCCTCAGATGAACCTGGTAGAGCTGGTTCATCTTTCGGCCGAAGAGGCCGCCAAAAATGTCCACACCATTGCTGGCAGCGAGTTTTATCGCCTTCGAGGCGAGATCCTGCCCCTAGTGAGATTGGACAAGGTCCTTAACCTTCCCCAGGAGGAAGACGAAAGAGATTTCAATATTGTGGTCTTAAACACTGGAGACCGCCAGTTTGGTTTGGTAGTGGATGATATCCTTGACTCTGAGGAGATCGTCGTCAAACCCCTTTCTAAACACCTTAAGGATATCGCCTGCTATGCTGGGGCCACTCTTATGGGTGATGGCCGAGCGGCCCTCATTCTAGACATTGTTGGTCTGGCCAGCAGTCTTACCCTTCGCTCTGAAGAGAAAGATCTCCGCAGTTTGGCCGAAAAGGCAGCGGCGAAGGAGGCAGAGCGGCAGTTCCTACTCCTCTTCAGGGTCTCTCCGGAGGAGGTCTTTGCCATTCCTCTGGCCTTGGTAGCCAGACTCGACAAGATCAAGGCTACAGATATCGAATATGTGGGAGGCAAAGAGGTCATCCAATATCGCAACCGAACCATACCTCTGGTGAGGCTGGAACAGTTTCTACCAATCCAGCCCCTTCCGGAGCAGGAGGAATATCATCTTATAGCCTTCACCATAAACAGCAAAGATGTTGCCTTTTTGGTCTCCAGCATTGAAGACAGTGTCGATGTGGCCGTTGAGCTTGATGATTCCGTCTTTCGTCATGAGGGCATCCTGGGTAGTGCCATTATCAAAGGCAAGACGACCCTTTTTCTGGATGTCTACAAAATTCTGGAAATGTTTGATCCGGATCTGTTTGCCATCTCGCAAGACTCTGTTGCCGAGCCCATCAAGGTCCTCATTGCTGAGGATTCGTCTTTTTATCGCAATCTTCTACGTTCTTATCTTGAAGGGGCCGGCTTTGATGTTGTCGTGGCCGAGGATGGTCAGGAGGCCCTTGAACATCTCCGTAACTATCCAGTGGACGTCCTGGTTACCGATATAGAGATGCCCCGGATGAACGGTTACCAGCTGGCCAGGGCCATAAGGCAGGATCCCAAGCTCTCCCGTCTCCCCATAGTGGCCGTAACCTCGCTTTCTGGTGAGGAAGATCGCAAGCGGGGCCTTGAGGCCGGGATAGATGATTATCAGGTCAAACTCGATCGGGAGATGGTCCTTGAGGCAGTAAAGAGGCTCTATGCCCAAAAAGCCCGACAGGCTGCCTGAGAAGACTTTCTAGAGGAGGAAGATGATGCCTGAGACCAGAGCTAATCAGGAAGAGAAGGCCATGAGGGTGGTTGATGAAGGCCAGTTGATTGCCACCTTCTTCTTTGGCCCTCATATGTTTGGGCTTCCGGTAGAGGAAGTCATCGAGATAAACAAGGATCTAGAGGTCACTCCGGTGCCTCTGGCCCCTCCGTATGTAGCTGGGATCATCAACCTTCGGGGGCAGATCCTTACGGCTATAAATCTGGCTAAAAGGGTGGGGCTTAAGTATGAACTCAAAGATGGGGCCAACTATCACAACGTCATCTGCGGCACTAGGGACGAACCGGTAAGTCTGCAGGTGGAGCGCATAGGCGATGTTATTAATGTTCCCACCCATCTTATAGAACCGCCACCGGCCGACATTGAAGGCCTTGATGTTCGTTATGTAAAGAATGTCTCCAAGCTTCCAGACCGACTTCTGGTAATTCTGAATGGAGAGCTGGTGAGGGCCAGCAACTAGTAAACTCTCTTAAGGAGCTTCAAAGTGAAATTTTTAGAGCTATGGCGGGATACAAGCTTTAAGGCCAGGATCCTTTTCTTCTTTTCCCTGATCTGTCTGGTCATCCTAGCGGTGATGATCGTCATGGTTCAGCGTTCCTTCCAGAAGCTGACGGCCTATGAAGTGGACAACAAACTCAAGGGGCAGCTTTCTGCAGTCAATACCGGCCTCAAGGCTGCAGAGGGCGATCTGCTCAAGGTGGCCGCCCTTGTCGCCCAGGATCCGCAAGTTATAAGGATCTACGAGGAGCTGGCCCAGGCCGGTGACCTTACCCACCCCAATCCTGAGGCCGAAGCCCGGGCCCGAGAGGCCCTTCGGACCTGCTTTGAAACGACCATCAGGCGGGCCGAAAGCCTCTATGGCCTGAAGCTCCCCAAGATCCACTTTCATCTGCCACCGGCCCGAAGCCTTCTCCGCACTTGGCGCCCCAAGGGTAAGGGAGATGGCGGGGACGATCTTTCTTCCTTTCGGCACTCCATCTTGAAGGTCTATAAGGAGAAGGCTCCAGTCTCTGGAGTGGAAGTGGGGCGTAGGGGGCTGGTTGTTCGGGGAATTGTCCCCATTTTTTCCTCTGATGGGCGCTACCTGGGCTCAGTAGAGGCCATTGGTAGCTTTAACTCCGTCTTTCAGGCGGTCCGTCTTCCCTCCACTGAGCTTACCGCCCTTCTCCGCAAGGATCTCCTTAAAACAGCGGATTTTCTCAAAGGAAAACTAGCTGTGGGCTCCTATGTAGTCACCTCTGCAAGTAGTGAAGAGATAGCTAGAAAGGTTCTTTCCAAGGTTCCGGAGGTAGGCAGAGTTGCGGAGAATGCCGGATTTCGTTTTATGACAGCTCCCCTTAAAGATATTCAGGGGCGGCCTGTAGGACTCTTGGTGGCCATGTATGATCTGGCCTCTGTTCAGGCCCTTAAGGCCACTTTGAACTGGGATATGATTGCCACCTTTGCTGTCTTGTTGTTGATAAGTGCAGTACTTATTACCCTCTTTATGAAATCCATCTCTCGTCCCATAGAAGAGACCGTCCAGGCCCTGGAGGATCTGGCCAAAGGAGAAGGAGATCTTTCTCGGCGCCTAGAGGTTACGGGTCGGAACGAAATGGGGCGTCTGGCCCAGGCCTTCAATCGGTTTGTGGATAAGATCGAAGGCATTGTCAAGCTCCTTAAGGAGGAGCTCGAAAAGCTCAAATCTGCGGCTACGGCCATGAGTGAACTTTCCGAAGAAGAAGAGAAGAACGCCAAGGCCCTTAAGGAGAAGATAGACCAAGTGGCTGGGAACAGCCAGACAGTAGCCGACAGTATAAACACGGTTTCCTCTTCGGTAGAGGAGCTTACGGGGGCCATAAAAGAGATCGCTCATGGATCCAGTCAGGCAGCCAGTATCGTCAATGACGCTGTGGGTAAGGCCCAGACAGCCAACGAGATTATCTCCCGCCTGGGGACCTCTTCTGAGGAGATTGGTGAAGTGATCCGCCTTATCAGTCAGATCGCTGAGCAGACCAACCTTTTGGCGCTCAATGCCACCATTGAGGCGGCCCGAGCCGGTGAGGCTGGCAAGGGCTTTGCCGTGGTGGCCAATGAGGTCAAAGAGCTGGCTAAACAGACGGCTAAGGCCACGGAGGAGATTACCGAAAGGATCAAGGCCATCCAGGCCGATGCCCGTTCTTCGGTCCAGGCCATCGAGGAGATAACCAACATCATTGGCCAGATAAATGACATCTCCAACACCATTGCCAGTGCAGTGGAAGAACAAACGGCCATGGTCTCTGAGATAAGCGAAAACGTAAGAGAGGGTGCTACCGGGGTGACCGTGATTAGCGAAGAGATCGAAGAGGTAAGGAAAATTGGCCATCAGACGGCAGA
Source organism: Thermosulfuriphilus sp. (assembly GCF_054026695.1). Taxonomy (NCBI): domain Bacteria; kingdom Pseudomonadati; phylum Thermodesulfobacteriota; class Thermodesulfobacteria; order Thermodesulfobacteriales; family Thermodesulfobacteriaceae; genus Thermosulfuriphilus; species Thermosulfuriphilus sp. Next base: position 7,078 of record NZ_JBPMLP010000008.1, on the reverse strand, counting down.
AAACGCCATTACCTTGCAGTACGCTTCTAAAAGGGTCAAACAGGTGGCCAGTCAGCTTGACTGTGTGGTGGAACAGTTCCGTACCAGTGAGGCAGCCTGTAAGCTAGAGGATTAATGCCTGTAAGGCGAAAGGGGTCTATTGATCAGGTTTAAAAACAGGGAGGATCCGGTACAGGGCCCTCCCTGATAGGGTTTTAGGGAGGCTCTTTTTTGAGGCTACAGAGTTTTTTCTGGTATCTTTGGGCCAAGTCGGCCAGGGTGATCCGGGAGAGCGTTTCCCGGATGACTTCTGATAGGAGATCCCAAACGTCTCTGGTAGGACAGATCTCGCTCATCTCGCACAGATCCGGATAGCTGACACAGGGGGTCACTCCCTCGTCCCCTTCTAGCAGGGAGACGATCTCCCAGATGGTTATCTCCTCGGGAGGACGAGCCAGCATGTGGCCCCCGCGGGATCCGCGTTGGCTCTTGATAAGCCCGGCCTTTTTGAGGGGAATGATCAGCTGCTCAAGATATTTAACGGAGAGCCGTTGTTTTTTGGCAATTTCTCCCAACTGTAGAGGGCCATCTTGATGATGGCAGGCTAGCTCAACCATCATCCGGGTGGCGTATCGGCTTCTGGTAGTAAGCTTCATAGTGATCTTTTTTATAAATAGAAAAAACTAGCTTTGCAATCTATACCAATTAGGTATATATTAAGTTGCCCAACTTTGGGGCTAATAAAGTATAAAGGAGAGGGACTATGGGTAGGCATTGGCGCTTTCAGACTCGGGTCATCCACGAGGCTATTCATCCTGAAAACTGGGAGGGGGCTACCTTGCCTCCCATTTTCCAGACAGCCTCTCACCGCCATCCTTCAGGTGAAAGCCTTCAGGCGGCCTTTGGTGGCCAGAGCTCAGATCATATCTATCTTCGGCTAACCAACCCTACCAACCGAATCCTGGAGCAGAAGCTGGCTGCCCTTGAGGGCGGCCAAGCGGCTACAGTTACCTCTTCGGGGATGGCGGCCATTGCCAACGCCTGCCTGGCCCTGCTTCGTAGCGGAGATGAATTTATTACCGGAAACTCCCTTTTCATGTCTACCTATGTCCTTTTTGCCAACATCTTTAAGAAATATGGCCTTACGGCTCGCTTTGTTGACCCTACAGACCTTGAGGCCATCAAGGGAGCCATAACCGAGAAGACCCGTTTCATATTTGTGGAAACCATAGGAAATCCTAAGATGGATGTTCCCGACATTGCTGCCATTGCCGAGATCGCCCATGAAAATGGACTTCCCCTCTTAGTGGACAATACTCTGGCTACTCCATATCTGTGTCGCCCCATAGAGCTGGGGGCTGATGTCGTCATCCATTCGACAACCAAGTATCTAAGTGGCCATGGATGTGCTACCGGTGGGGTGGTTATCGATAGTGGTCGGTTCGATTGGACTAGTCCCCGCTTTGAGGATTTTAAACCCTTTGTGGATCGCAAGGGGCCCTTGGCCTATCTGGATCGCGTCTGGCGGGAGCACCACATAAACTTTGGTACTACCCAAGCTCCGTTCCATGCCTATCTTACCATGATTGGCCTGGATACCCTGGCCGTTCGGATGGAGAGACATCTGGCCAATGCTATGGAAGTGGCCCGTTTTCTAGCCGAGCAACCTGAGGTCCGTTGGGTTAACTACCCGGGGCTTCCTGGTCATCCTCAGCGGGAGGTAGCCGAAAGGCAGTTTGACGGAAAAGGCTATGGGGCGATGATCGCCTTTGGCCTTAAAGATCAAGAGACCTGTTTTGAGTTCATCCGGAACCTGCGTTTGATTTACAATCTGGCCAATCTTGGGGACTGCAAGAGCCTGATAATTCATCCCTATTCCAGCCAATATTTGTCTTTTCCGGAGGAGGCCAGGCGATATCTTTCCATTACCCCTGATCTTTTGCGGCTCTCTGTGGGGATAGAGGCCGTAGAAGACATCTGTGCTGATATAAGGGAGGCCCTGGATAAAGTCTCGTAGCCATGAGTGAATACATATCCCATGACCAAACCGGACAATCCGTCGGCCTGGTCAAAAAGAGGTTTTTTACCTTTGCTAAACCACCGGACCTCTTTCCCCTTGAGTGCGGGGCCAAGCTGGGGCCTATTACCCTGGCCTACGAGACTTATGGCCAGCTTAAGCCTGATAAGAGCAACGCCATCCTTGTCCTCCATGCCCTCTCAGGGGATTCTCACGTAGCCGGATACTACCATCCCCAAGATCCGAAGCCGGGATGGTGGGATTTTATGGTCGGTCCAGGCAAGGGCATTGATACCGATAAATATTTTGTTATTTGTTCCAACGTCCTTGGGGGGTGCGCTGGGAGCACTGGCCCCTCTTCTGTTAATCCTCAAACTGGCAGACCCTATGCCCTTGACTTTCCTCTGGTAACCATCGCCGACATGGTCCGGGCCCAGAAGGCCCTGATAGATCACCTGGGGATTCCCAAGTTGCTGGCCGTGGTGGGGGGATCCCTTGGAGGGATGCAGGTCTTGGAGTGGGCCCTACGTTATCCGGATATGGTTCACGCAGCTATTCCCTTGGCCACTACTACCAGGCACTCGGCCTTGGCCATTGCCTTCAACGAGGTCGCCCGGCAGGCCATAATGGCTGATCCCAACTGGAGGGGGGGAAATTACTATGATGGCCCCCGACCGGATATGGGCCTGGCAGTTGCCCGGATGATAGGCCATATTACCTATCTTTCGGATACCGCCCTGAGGCGCAAGTTCGGCCGCCGGCTTCAGGATAAAAAGAACTTTTCCTTCAATTTCGGTGTAGATTTTCAAGTAGAGAGTTATCTTCGTTACCAGGGGCGCAAGTTTGTAGAGCGTTTTGATGCCAACTCCTTCCTCTACATTACCAAAGCTGCCGATTATTTTGACGTTAAGCACCAGCATGGCCAAGGATCTTTAGTCAAGGCCTTCTCCAAAACTCGGGCTAGATTTTTGGTTATCTCCTTTTCCTCTGACTGGCTCTACCCCACCTTTCAATCCAAGGAGATGGTCAAGGCCATGAAAAAAAATGAGCTAGACGTGAGCTTCTGTGAGATAGAGGCTGACTGGGGGCATGATGCCTTTCTTATACCTAATGATGATCTTTCTGCCCTTATAAGCAGTTTTCTTGAACGGGTAAGCCATGAATTCGAATGCTAAAAAGCTTCGTTTTGACCTTCGGATTATTGCCTCCTGGATAGAGCCGGGCTCCAAGGTTATCGACCTCGGCTGTGGCCGGGGAGATTTGCTACTTTATCTTAAAAAACACAAGTATATCAAAGGAATCGGAATTGAAAGAGATGAACACGAGGTCAGAGAATGCATTCAGAGAGGTCTTTCGGTCATCCAGGGTGATCTCAACGAAGAAGTTTTGGACTATCCAGATCTCTCCTTTGATTATGTCATCCTCAGCCAGACCCTTCAGCAGATCTATGAGCCTCACCTACTGCTTAAATCTCTTTTGCGCATTGGCCGAAGGGTTATTGTCAGCTTTCCCAACTTCAGTCACTGGACGATCCGGTTTGATCTTCTTCTACGGGGGCGGGCCCCTAAGAATCCCCAGCTTCCCTATGAATGGTACAATAGCCCTAACATTCGGGTAATTACCATCAAGGATTTTCGCCAATTTGTTCACGATCTGGGATATAAGGTTATAAAGGAGGCTGCCGTCAGTACCTATAATGAGGATCGACAGGGTCGGGTGGTTCGCTTTTTGGCTAATTTTAGAGCTACATACGGGATTTTTATGATTGGGAAGTAAAATGGAGAAAAGAAATAAATTTTTTAAAAAAAACGCCAACTGGTACAAAGAGCTCCATCCGGTGGTTCAGGAGTTAGCGGCCACCTGGGAGGAGAAAGATTACTGGGATCGGGCTGGAGCTGTTCCCATCCCTTCCCACGAAGAGGTAGTCAGGATCCTTCACCGGGCCAGAAGGATCCTCTTCCCAGGGTACTTTTCCCAGAGCAATATCAATCCAGAGAATCTTCTGTACTATCTCGGAGAGGAGATCAATCTTCTTTTTGAAGAGCTCTCAAGGCAGATCAATTTGGCCCTTCGCTACCAGGCTCTAGGCCAGGGTCAGGCTCCAGAGGATAATCTGGATCAGGGCCGAGAGCTAGCCCTGTTTTTTGTCCAGAAGCTTCCCCAGATCAAGGCCGTCCTACTTACAGATATCGAGGCTGCCCTAACGGGCGATCCGGCGGCCAAAAGCCGGCATGAAATCATCTTCTGTTATCCGGGTTTTCTGGCCATAAGTATCTACCGAATGGCCCATGAGCTTTACCGCCTGAAGGTCCCCTTTATTCCTCGAATAATGACTGAACATGCCCATAGCCTCACCGGAATAGATATTCATCCCGGAGCTACCATTGGGGAGAGCTTTTTCATTGATCATGGTACAGGGGTGGTCATCGGGGAGACAACTGTCATTGGCAAAAGAGTCAGAATCTACCAGGGGGTGACTCTGGGGGCCTTATCAGTTCCCAAAGAGGCGGTGGATGAACTCCGTTATAAGAAACGCCATCCCACCATTGAAGACGACGTCATTATTTATTCTAACGCCACTATTCTTGGGGGCCAGACAGTTATTGGGGCCAGGTCCATTATCGGCGGCAATGTCTGGATAACCGAAAGTATCCCGCCGGATACCAAAGTCCTGTTGAAGGCCCCGGAGTTATATCTCCTTCGAAAGACTAAAAAGACCCAGGGGGAAGTATGATCTTTGACAACGTCACCAAGCTTATTGGACGAACTCCTCTTGTCCGTCTGAGACGTCTTGTCGAAGGCTTCGATGTCGAGCTTTACGGCAAGCTTGAGTCGCACAATCCCCTCTCAAGCGTCAAAGACCGGATTGGGGTGGCCATGATCGAAGCCGCTGAGAAAAAGGGTCTTATTGGCCCTAAGACGACTATTATTGAGCCTACTAGCGGCAATACTGGTATTGCCTTGGCATTTGTCTGTGCTCAGAGGGGATACTCCCTGATTCTCACCATGCCCGAGACCATGAGCCTAGAGAGGCGAGCCCTGCTTAAACACTTTGGGGCCCGGCTTGTTCTTACGCCGGGGGACAAAGGAATGAAAGGAGCCATTGATAAGGCCCACGAGCTTCTTGAGGAAATTCCCAATTCCTACATGCCTGATCAATTCTCCAATCCAGCTAATCCAGAAATCCATCGCCGTACCACCGCCGAAGAGATCTGGGAGGACACCCAAGGGCGAGTGGACATTTTGGTTGCTGGAGTGGGGACCGGAGGGACGATTACCGGGATCTCAGAGGTCATCAAGGCCCGCAAGTCTTCATTTAGGGCGATTGCTGTGGAGCCGGCCGAGTCTCCGGTGCTTTCGGGTGGCCGCCCTGGGCCTCACAAGATTCAGGGCATTGGGGCCGGATTTGTGCCCCCGATACTCAATACCTCCATAATTGATGAGATTATCCAGGTTTCTTCAGAGGAGGCCATGGAAACGGCCCGACGTCTGGCCCGCGAAGAGGGTATCCTGGGAGGGATTTCTTCTGGGGCCGCGGTCTGGGCCTCGCTTCAGGTAGCCCGGCGCCCTGCAAACAAAGGCAAGGTCATTGTCTGTATCCTTCCGGACACCGGCGAGCGATATCTAAGCACCGAGCTCTTTTCTGGGTGATGTTCTATAATTGAGTGCCATTCTGGATCAATCACCCCAGAAGGTCCTCTGTTTAATCTCTCCAGAAAAGGCCATAAATATGGCGCCAGGCCTCTGGGGAAATCTGACCTTCCCATAGATTGGTCCCCCGGACAAAGGCCAACACCAGGGAGAAAAGACCTAGGAGGCCTAGGGGAAGTACGTAGAAAGGGAGTTTTTGGTGAAAGAATCTCAGGCTGAGAGCATCTTCGGCTGGACACGCCTCCAGGCATTCCAGGCAGCCGATACATTCAGGACTGCGAATTGAGTTTCTTTTATGGATGGGGATGGCCACGGGACACCTCTGGGTGCAGAGCTTACAATTAAGACAAACCGAAGAGTTTCGTCTAACAAAAAAAGGGCTAAAGACACTAAAAAGCCCCAATAAAGCCCCATATGGGCAAAGAAAACGACACCAAAAATTCCTTACCACCAGGCAGAAAGCCCCTAGAGCTATAAGGAAGATTAAGGTCTTGTCTGTCGGATGGAGGAAGAAAATGAGCATCTTTCCATCGGCAACAAAGTTGTAGGGGCTTTGGATGAAGGCTCTTATCTGCTTAAGGTCCATCTTCCAGAAGATAAAATAGATAAAGAAGCCCATTAGAAGGTACTTTACGGCCATAAGTGGATATTCTAGCCACAAAGGTGGCTCTTTGAGCCAGCGAAGACGGCGGCCTATTCTCTCCAGGAAGCTAGAGATGGCCCCCACCGGACAGATCCAGCCACAGAAGCCCTTCCTGAAGACAAAGGCAATGGTCAGAATGGTCAACAAGATTGTGAGTCCCGCCGGATGAACCGGATCATAGACTCCGGTGAGGATAAGATGTTTGAGTCCGATCAAGGCACTAAGAGGTAAAAAGCCTTCTACCGAGGGAGGTCTTTCTTGAAAGATGGTCGATTTTCCCGTGGCCCAGAGAAAGAAGAGATAAAAACGATATCCAATATAAAGGCTCACCAGCAGGAAAAAAGACTGACTCAAAAGCCGGAGGCGCGAGATTCCACTCTCAACCTTTATAAAAGGATTGCTTGTTTTAAGGGGTCTTTGTCTGCCTGGGGGCATAAAAGCCTCTCTTCCTATGGGCACTTAAGGGCTGAAGGCGGGCTTCTGGCGGTTCAGCCGGCAAGACGTACACTTTGTATAATCCTGGTGCCCGGGGCCGGAGTCGAACCGGCACGGGGAGTTACCCCAAATTAGCTATCTTATTCCGTTGTTACAAGCTTTAAGGAAGTATCGTCTTCAATCTTTGAGTACTCCTTTTTGTATACCTTCCCCAAAAGTTTTTTCACTTGCCGAGATTCTCAGGAGAGATCAAGTTTGTAAGCTCCGAAACCAAAGGCCGTGTTCTTGCCTACCTGCACTTGCTCTCCAATACGCAAAAGAGGGACAAATTCATCAAGGACTCCGGAAAACAC